>JBKBXH010000044.1:0-7547 GCA_046313655.1 Thermomonas sp.
ATGCGCGCGAACCGCGCCGGCCGGGCAAGCTGCGGCTGATGTACGAGGCCAACCCGATGGCGTTCCTGGTGGAACAGGCCGGCGGCGCGGCCAGCACCGGCCGCCAGCGCATGCTGGAGGTGCAGCCCACCGGCCTGCACATGCGGGTGCCGGTGTTCCTGGGCTCGAAGGCCGAAGTGGAGACGGCGCAGGCCTACCACCTGCGGCATGACGCCGCCGGCTGATCCCGGCGCGACAGAACCGGACGGCCGCGGCGTATTCCGCGCCGGAATGCGGCGTGCGCCCGGATTTTGGGCAGAATGAGGGCATGCACATCGCCCACCACCTGTGGCCCCAGATCGCGTTCGGCCTGATCCTGGCCGGCGGCCTGTACCTGTTCGTCACCGAGAAGGTGCGGATCGACATCACCGCGATGCTGATCCTGCTGGCGCTGGTGGTGACCGGCATCCTCGACGAGAAGCAGGCGCTGTCGGGCTTCGCCAGCGAGCCGGCGATCATCGTCGCCGCGGTGTTCGTGCTCTCCGGCGGGCTGGCCGCCACCGGCGTCACCGAACACATCGGCGCCTGGATCGGGCGCGCCGGCGGCCGCACCGAGTGGCGCACGATCGCGGTGGTGATGCCGATGGTGGCGCTGCTGGCCTCGTTCACCCACCACGTGATGGTCACCGCGATGATGCTGCCGCTGCTGCTGAAGCATGCGCGCGACCGCCACCTGCCGGCCTCGCGCCTGCTGATGCCGATGTCGCTGGCGGCCTCGCTGGGCACCACCCTCACCCTGGTCAGCGCGCCCGCGTTCCTGCTCGCCAACGACCAGCTGCAGCGCGCCGGCACCGAAGGCCTGGGGATCTTCGCGATCACCCCGATCGGCCTGGCGCTGGTGGTGGTCGGCACCCTGTACATGCTGGTGGCGCGCTGGCTGCTGCCCAAGCGCAGCGGCGAAGGCGGCGAGGACGACTACCTGCGCCTGGGCCGCTTCCGCACCGAGCTGCTGGTGGTGCCCGGCGGGCAATGGGCCACCCGTACCCTGGCCGAGATGCAGAAGGCGATCGGGCCGTCGGTGCAGGTGCTGGGCTGGCTGCGCGACGGCGTGCGCCGCAGCGACCTCACCGCCGGCAGCCCGCTGCTGGGCGGCGATATCCTGCTGGTGGAAGCCGGCGCCGACGAGCTGATGTCGCTGCACGACGATCCCGGGCTGGACCTCAACGCGATCGCCCGTTTCAACGACACCCTGACTGGCGAGGGTACGCCGCAGCTGGTGCAGACCGTGGTCGCGCCGGGTTCGGAATTCATCGGCCGCAGCATCCGCGAGCTGGATTTCTCGCGCCAGTTCCATGCGGTGGTGGTCGGCCTGTGGCGGCATACCGGGCAGGTGGCGGAGCGCCTGTCCGACGCGCGCCTGCGCGAAGGCGACCTGCTGGTGCTGTGGGGACGCCCGTCGCGCTTCGCCGAGCTGGCCACCCACCACGGCTTCCTGCTGCTGGCGCCGTTCGCGGGCGAGGCCAAGCGCCGGCTGCGCGCGCCGCTGGCGCTGGCGATCCTGGCCGCCACCGTGCTCGCCGCCGCCACCGAATGGCTGCCGCCGTCGCTGGCGTTCCTGCTGGGCGCGGTGGCGATGATCGCCACCCGCTGCATCGACATCCAGCAGGCCTACCGCGAGATCGACGTGCGCATCTTCGTGATGATCGCCGGGGTGATTCCGCTGGGGATCGCGATGGAGCAGACCGGCACCGCCGACCTGCTGGCCAGCGGGCTGGCCCACCTGGTCGCGCACTGGCCGCCGCTGGCGGTGCTGCTGGTGATGTTCACCGCCGCCGCGCTGCTGACCCAGCCGATGTCGGATTCGGCCACGGTGGCGCTGCTGGGGCCGGTCGCGATCTCGCTGGCGCAGGTGTTGCACCTGCCGCCGACGCCGTTCGTGGTGTGCACCGCGATGGGCGCGGTGGTGGCCTTTCTCACCCCGATCGGCCACCACGGCAACCTGCTGATCCTGCGCCCCGGGCAATACCGCTTCGGGGACTTCCTGCGGGTCGGCCTGCCGCTGACCGTGCTGATCGGCTTCGTCAGCGCGTGGATGGCGCGCTGGCTGTGGCTGAAGGGCCCGCTGCTGCCGCATTTCGGGTGACGGCCACGCCGTCGAGGAGGCGCGATGACCACCCTGATCGTTCCCCGCGGCCACGACCTCGGCGGCTTCGAGGTGCGCCGCGCGGTGCCCAGCCTGCAGGCGCGCAGCGTCGGCCCGTTCGTGTTCGTGGACCACATGGGGCCGGCGCTGTTCGAGCCGGGCCGCGGGATCGACGTGCGCCCGCATCCGCACATCGGCCTGGCCACCGTCACCTACCTGTGGGCGGGTGCGCTGCGCCACCGCGATACCCTCGGCAGCGTGCAGGACATCCAGCCGGGCGACGTCAACTGGATGACCGCCGGGCGCGGCATCGCGCATTCCGAGCGCACCCCGCCTGGCCCGCGCGCCGCCGGGCACGGCCTGCACGGGATGCAGACCTGGGTGGCGCTGCCGAAGGCCCACGAGGAGACCGCGCCGGCGTTCCACCACCATGCCGCCGCCAGCCTGCCGCTGCGCGACGATGCCGACGGCGTGCGCCTGCGGGTGATCGCCGGCCGCGGCTTCGGCATGGAATCCCCGGTGCAGGTGTTCGCGGACACCTTCAACGTCGCCGTGGACCTGGCGCCCGAGGCCGAGCTCGCGATCGCGACGGAAGCGCCGGAACGCGCGCTCTACCTGCTGGACGGGCAAGCCCAGCTGGACGGCGCGGATGTGCCCGCCAAGCACCTGGTGCTGCTCGATCGCGGCGCGCGCCACGTGCTGCGCGCGAAGACCCCGCTGAAGGCGATGCTGTTCGGTGGCGCGCCCCTGGATGGCTCGCGCCATCTGTGGTGGAACTTCGTGTCGAGCTCGAAGGAACGGATCGAGCAGGCCAAGGCGGACTGGGAGCGCGGCGCCTTCGGCCTGATCCCGGGCGACGCGGACGAGCGCATCCCGCTGCCGGCGCGCTGAAGGACACGCGCGCTTTGCCGAATCGTTCAGGGCAGCGCGTCGTTCAGAACAGCGTGCCCTGCGGCGACGCTGGCCGCGGCGGCGCGAACAGGTCGCAGCGCAGAGGCGGCAGTGCGCCGTAGCCGAGGCGCCGGCAGGCGGTGGAAAAGCGCCTTTCCAGCAGGTCCGCCAGCGGCCCGCTGCCGCGCTGGCGGTGGCCGAAGCGGGCGTCGTAATCGCGCCCGCCGTGCATCTGCCGCAGCAGGCCCATCACCCGCGCCGCGCGTTCGGGCACGTGCAGCTGCAGCCACTGCCGCCACAGCGCCTTGAGTTCGTGCGGCAGGCGCAGCAGCACGTAGCCCGCGGCCTGCGCGCCGGCTTCGCGCGCCGCGGCGAGGATGCGCTCGAGCTCGGCATCGGTCAGCGCCGGGATCACCGGCGCCACCAGCACGCCCACCGGCACCCCGGCTTCGCGCAGCGCGGCGATCAGCCGCAGGCGCGCATGCGGGGCCGCCGCGCGCGGTTCCAGCCGCGCCGACAGCCCGTTGTCGAGGGTGGTGACCGACACATGCACCTGCACCAGGCCATCGCGCGCCAGCGCCGCCAGCAGGTCGAGATCGCGCCGCAGCGCGCTGCCCTTGGTGACGATGCTCACCGGATGGCGCGCCGCCAGCAGCACCTCCAGGCAGGCGCGGCTGATCCCGTGGCGGCGCTCGATCGGCTGCCAGCCGTCGGTGTTGATCCCCAGCGCGATTGGCGCCGGCACGTAGCCGGGCCGGGCCAGCTCGGCGCGCAGCACCTCGGCGGCGTTGGTCTTGGCGAACAGGCGAGTCTCGAAGTCCAGCCCCGGCGACAGGTCGAGGTAGGCGTGCGACGGCCGCGCGAAGCAGTAGGCGCAGCCGTGTTCGCAGCCACGGTAGGGGTTGACCGACTGGCGCAGGCCGAGGTCGGGCGACTGGTTGCGGCTGATCACCCGGCGCGCGCGCTCGACGCGCACCTCGGTGCGCAGCGCCGGCGCGTCCGCCTGCGCGGCGTACACCGACCCCCAGCCATCGTCCTCGGCGCAGGCCTGCTGGCGCGCGAAGCGGCCGGCCAGGTGGCTGGCGGCGCCCCTGCCGTGGATCGGCGACTGCGCGCGCCCGGCGTCATCGCCTGCTGCAGGTGAAATCTCCATCGGCGCAGCCTACCCTGTGGCGGTCGCACCGCCCGCGACGGCCGTCCCCGCGACCACGGCCGCGCCGACCCCAACCACCGATTCCCACGCCGATCCTCACGCCAAGGATGCCCCGATGCCCGGTTTGATCCCCGCCTGGGACGCGCTGTGGGCGATTCCCCACATCCACGCCTGGCTGCTCGCCGGCTGGCTGCTGTACCTGCTGTGGCTGGGCGGCTGGATCGTGCTGCAGAAGCGCGAGCCGGTGGCCACCCTGAGCTGGCTGATCAGCCTGGCCGCACTGCCCTACCTCGGGTTCGCGGTGTATTACTTCCTCGGCCCGCAGCGGATCGTGCGCCACCGCCGGCGCCGCCTGCGCCACCACGCCCGGCTGCCCGCGGAGTTCGCCGACGGCGACGACAGCGCGGAACTGCGCACGCTGGCGCACGCCACCACCGGACTGGCGCCAAGCACCGCACACACGGTGCAGCTGCTGGTGGACGGCGGCAGCAAGTATCCGGCGCTGCTCGAGGCGATCGCCGGGGCGCGCGACCACGTGCACCTGGAGTACTACATCTACCAGCCCGACCGCACCGGCACCGCGCTGTGCGAGGCGCTGGTGGAACGCGCGCGCGCCGGGGTCAGGGTGCGCCTGCTGCTGGATGCGGTCGGCTCCAAGCAGGCCGCGCGCCGCTTCTTCGCACCGCTGCTGGAAGCCGGCGGCGAGCTGGCCTGGTTCCATCCGGTGCGCCCGTGGACGCCGTGGAAGCGGCCATGGATGAACCTGCGTACCCATCGCAAGCTGGTGGTGATCGACGGTCGGGTCGGCTTCCTCGGCGGCATCAACATCACCGACGAGGAGGACGAGCGCCTGCGCGAGGATGCCTACCGCGACCTGCACCTGCGGGTGGAGGGCGACATCGTGCGTTCGCTGCAGGAAGTGTTCGTCGAGGATTGGGCCTACGCCACCGAGCGCGACGAGTTCGTCGGCGAGGTGGTGCGCGCGATGCCGCCGCCGATGCCCGGCCCGGTGCGCGCGCAGCTGCTGACCTCGGGCCCGGATTCGCCGTGGGAGGCGATCCACCGCATGTACGTCGCGGCGATCCATGCCGCCACCCGCCGGGTGTGGCTGACGACGCCGTACTTCGTGCCCGGCGAGGCGGCGATGATGGCGCTAACCTCGGCCGCCCTCGGCGGACTGGACGTGCGCCTTCTGGTGCCGCGGGTCAGCGACAGCCGGCTGGTGACCTGGTGCGTGCGCTCCTATTTCGACGACCTGCTGGCCGCCGGGGTCAAGGTGTACGAATACGGCCCGCGCATGCTGCACAGCAAGGCCCTGCTGGTGGACGACGGGCTGACCATCATCGGCAGCGCGAATTTCGACCATCGCAGCTTCCGCCTGAACTTCGAGGCCTCGCTGCTGTTCGAGGATGCCGGCGTCGCCGCCGCGCTGGCGCAGCAGATCGAGCGCGAGTTCGCGTTCGCGCCGCGGGTGCGCCCCGACCGCCCGCGGCCGCTGTGGCGGGCGCGCCTGCCGGAGGCGCTGGCGCGCCTGCTGGCCCCGCTGCTTTGACCGCCGGCCGCGCGTACACTCACCACCAGTCCACCCCGCGAGGCCGCCCATGCACTGGCTGTTCCTCCTGCTGGCATTCGCCGCCATGGCGTTCGCCTTCCTCACCCATTCGATGGCTGTGCTGCTGGGCTGCCTGCTGGCGGCACTGGTGCTGTTCGTGCTGTGGGTGCTGGGCCTGTACCAGGCGCGGGTGGCGGGCAGCGGGCGCGACGTGTCCGCGATGCTGGATCCGGCGGAATTGCGCCGCCTGCGCGAACAGGCGCAAGCGCGCCGCGACGACGACAACGCCGGCCACGCGCAGTGACCGCGCTCAGCGTCAACCTCAACAAGATCGCGGTGCTGCGCAATTCGCGCGGCGGCCGCGAGCCGGACGTGCTGCAGGCCGGCATCGCCTGCCTCGATGCCGGCGCCGACGGCCTCACCGTGCATCCGCGCCCGGACGCGCGCCACATCCGCGCGGACGACGTGGAGGCGCTGGGCGCGCTGTGCCGCCGCCGCGCGGTGGAGTTCAACGTCGAGGGCAATCCGTTCGCGCCGCCGCGCCCGGGCTATCCGGGGCTGCTGGCACTGTGCGAGACGGTGCGCCCGGCGCAGGTGACCCTGGTGCCGGACGGCGATGGCCAGCTCACCTCCGACCACGGCTTCGACTTCGCCCGCGACGGCACCGCGCTGCACCCGCTGATCGCTGCGTTCAAGGCGCTGGGCTGCCGGGTCAGCGTGTTCGTGGATGTCGGTGACCCGGCCGTGGCGCAGGCCGCCGCCTGCGGTGCCGACCGGGTGGAGCTGTACACCGGCCCGTACGCCGAGGCCTTCGCCGCCGGCACCGCGCAGGCCGCCCTGGCCGCCGCGGCGGCGACCGCGCGCCTGGCGCAGGCCGCGGGCCTCGGGGTCAATGCCGGGCACGACCTCAACCAGGCCAACCTGCCGGGGTTCCTGGCCGCGGTGCCCGGCGTGCTGGAAGTGTCGATCGGGCACGCCCTGATCGGCGAGGCGCTGTATGCCGGCCTGGCACCGACCGTGCGCGCCTACCGCGCCCTCGTGCGCGCCGCCTGAGCCCGACTCCGGCCGCGGCCATCGTCCCGCCACACCTCTATTGATTGCGGCGCGCCGATGCAGCACGCCTGCAGGCGCACCTCAAGGCGCCGCGGACGCACGGCTCGCCTTCAGCGCGCGCACAAAAAAAACGCCGCCCGAGGGCGGCGTTTCGTCATCCACGACGCGCTCCGCAAGACCGGAGCAGGGAAATCTTCAATGTGTTGCGAATGGATCAGTTCTGGACGAAGCCGATCTTCACCATCTCGGCGTTCTTGGCCGCGGTCAGCACCTTCGCCAGCACGCCGTATTCGGCCTGGTCGTTGGCGTCGATCTGCAGCTCCGGCTGGTTGGTCGGGTCGCGCGCCACTTCTTCCATCATGCGCTTCTGCAACTCGCCCAACGCGGCCGGGGAATCGTTCCAGAACACCTGGCCCGAGGCATCGATGCGCAGGCGGATCGGATCCGGCGGTTCCTTCGGGTTTTCCGGCGGCTTGTCGGTCTTCTGCGGCAGATCCACGTCCACCGGGATGGACTGGATCGGCATGGTCACCATGAAGATGATCAGCAGCACCAGCATCACGTCCACCAGCGGGGTGACGTTGATGTCGGCCATGGCGCCCTGGCTGGACTTGGTCGAAAAGGCCATCGTGCGTTCTCCTTACTGGCCCTTCTTCGGCGGCGTGGTGACGAAGCCGACCTTGGCGATACCCTGCTGCTGGGCGATCTTCACCACGTCGTTGATCAGCCCGTAGTGGGTGGTCTTGTCGGCGCGGATCTGCACCGGCGGCTGCGGG
>JBKBXH010000045.1:0-7545 GCA_046313655.1 Thermomonas sp.
CCGCCGCAAAACCCAGGGGCAGAACCAGCGGCACCGACAGCAGGAAATTCCACGCCGACGCCGCCAGCGGGTCCGCCGCGCCGCGCCCGGCCAGCGAGTAGAGCCCCCAGCCAACCCCCGCCGCCGCCATCAGCGCCAGCGGACCCCAGCCCGCCGAACCGGGTGCCGCGATCAGCGCCAGCCCGCCCAGCGCCAGCAGCGGCCACGGCCCGACATGCTGGAAACCGTCGGCCCAGGCCGCCAGTAGCAGGCCGGCGAACACCAGCGGCGCGCCGGGCAGTACCGGCAGCAGGGTGCCGGCGAGGCCCGCCAGCACCAGCACGGCCGCCAGCAGGTAGAGCACGACGGGCAGGCTCATGCCGGCGGCATAGGCGTCAGGCCCGGGGCCACGCGCCGCGCTGCGGCGGGCATGCGCTCAGTTCTTGAAATCGCGGTGGCAGCCCTTGCAGCTGTCGCCCAGCGACTTCATGGTGCCAGCCAGGCTTTCGCAGCTCATCGGCGGCGCGTTCAGGGCGCGGTCGGCGGCGGCGCGCATGGCGGCGGCGGCGGTGCGGAAGCGTTCGTCGTCGCGCAGGTCCGGGAAGGCGGCCTCGAGGTCGGTGCCCATCGCGCGTAGCGCCTGCAGGTGCGGCAGCACGTCGGTGGCGGTGCAGCGGTTCTGGTCCATCGCGGCCTTCAGCTGGCCCATGTGCCAGCTCTGCACTTCCATCAGCGCCTCGGGGAAGTGGTCCTTGCGGGCATTCAGGGCGCGCAGCACCATCACCGTGGCCACGGCGCCGACCACCAGGCCCAGCACCAGCAGGAACAGGTAGCGGCCGGCGTTGGACTTGCGGGCGGGGGTTTCGGGAGCGGGGGTGGACATGCAGCCTCCTTCTTCTTGAATGGGCTTTCTGGAATGGGAAAACGGGCGCTGGGCGTGGCCAACCTTACCAGCCCATGTGGTGGCCGCCGTTGATGTCGAGGTTGGAGCCGGTGATCCAGCCGGCCTGCTCGTCCACCAGGAAGGCCACGCCGTGGGCGATTTCCTCCGGGGTGCCGAGGCGGCCGGTGGGGATGTCGGCGATGATCTTGGCGCGCACTTCCTCCGGCACCGCCATCACCATGTCGGTGGCGATGTAGCCGGGCGAGATGGTGTTCACGGTGATGCCATTGCGCGCGTTCTCGCGCGCCAGCGAGATGGTGAAGCCGTGCATGCCGGCCTTGGAGGCCGCGTAGTTGGCCTGGCCGTACTGGCCCTTGAGGCCGTTGATCGAGCTGATCTGGATGATCCGCCCCCACTTGCGCTCGCGCATGCCCTCGATCAGCGGGCGGGTGACGTTGAAGCAGGAATTGAGGTTGGTGTTGATCACCTCCATCCACTGCTCCGCCTTCATCCGGTGGAAGGTGCCGTCGCGGGTGATGCCGGCGTTGTTGACCAGGATGTCGATCAACCCCAGCGCCTGCTCGACTTCGCGCACCATCGCCGCCGCTTCCTCCGGCGAGGTGACGTCGCCGCGGGCGATGAATACCTCGCAGCCCTCGTCGCGCATCTTCTGCTGCCAGGCCCGCGCCTTTTCCTCGTTGCGGTAGTTGGTGGCCACGCGGTGCCCCATCGCGGCCAGCCGCTTCACGATGGCGGTGCCGATGCCGCCGGTGCCGCCGGTGACCAATGCAACCCTGGACGTCATGCCGTGCTCCTTGCGAGTGCGAATGCGGATGGAAGGGTGGGGTTGATTCTAGGCGCGTTGGATGGCATTTGCGTTGTGCGCCGCAGGGGCCGGCGCCGGCAGCCGGCGCGGCACCCGGTCCGGGTGGTACGCCTGCCGCGCGGCCTGCAGGAACTCCCCGGGCCGGCGCATCCCGGCCAGCGCCAGCGGGGCCTGCCCGAGCATCCGCCACAGCCGGTCGAGGGTGGGCAGCGGATCGGCCTCGGCCAGCGCCCGGGCACCTTCCGATTTCGACAGCTTGCGGCCGTCCGCATCCAGCACCAGCGGCAGGTGCGCATAGGCCGGGGTGGGCAGGCCCAGCGCCCGCTGCAGCAGGATCTGGCGCGGGGTGGAGTCCAGCAGGTCGGCGCCACGCACCACCTGGTTGATGCCCTGTTCGGCATCGTCCACCACCACCGCCAGCTGGTAGGCCCACAGGCCGTCGCTACGGCGCAGGACGAAATCGCCGACGTCGCGGTCCACCCGCTGCGCGATGTGCCCGTGCACGGCGTCCTCGAAGGCGATCGTGCAGCCGTCCTCCACCCGCAGCCGGATCGCGGGGTCGGGGCGCGGATGGCCGACCACGCAGCGGCGGTGGATGCCGCCGGTCGCCGCCAGCGCGCTGCGGCTGCAATGGCATTCGAATGCCAGCCCGGCCGCCAGCAGGCGCTCCAGCGCGGCCTGGTAAAGCGCGCCGCGGCGGCTCTGGAAGGCCACCTCGCCATCGGGATGCAGGCCGAACGCGGCCAGGGTGGCCAGCTGCGCCTGCGCCGCGCCGGGCAGCTCGCGCGGCGGGTCGAGGTCCTCGATCCGGACCTGCCACTGCCCGCCGGTATGGCGCGCGTACAGCCAGCTTCCCAGGGCCGCCAGCAGCGATCCGGCGTGCAGCGGGCCGGTGGGCGAGGGCGCGAAGCGGCCGCGTGCCGGGGTGCTGGCGGGGAAGTTGAACATGCCGTTCAGGATGCCGGATTGAAATCCGCGACGATGGGCCACACTACCGCAAACACGCGCGCGTCGGGCGCGCAGGAGTCGATCCATGTTCAAGCGCATGTTCCTGTTCCTGGCCACCAATCTCGCGGTGCTGCTGCTGGTCAGCATCGTGATGTCCATCCTCGGCGTGAATCCGCAGCAGTTCGGCGGGCTGGTGGTGATGGCCGCGCTGTTCGGCTTTGGCGGTTCGATCATCTCGCTGCTGATGTCGAAGTGGGTGGCCAAGCGCGCCACCGGCGCGCAGGTGATCGAGCAGCCCCGCAACGAGGCCGAGCAGTGGCTGCTGGCCACCGTGCGCCGGCAGGCCCAGCAGGCCGGCATCGGCATGCCCGAAGTCGCCATCTACGACGCCCCCGAGATCAACGCCTTCGCCACTGGCGCCAACCGCAACAATGCGCTGGTGGCGGTTTCCACCGGCCTGCTGCGGGCGATGACCCGCGACGAGGCCGAGGCGGTGCTGGGCCACGAGGTCAGCCACGTCGCCAACGGCGACATGGTCACCATGTCGTTGCTGCAGGGCGTGCTGAACACCTTCGTGATCGTGCTGGCGCGCGTGGTCGGGCGGGTGGTGGACGGCGCGATCAGCGGCAACCGCAGCAGCGACGGCCCCGGCTTCGGCTACTACATCATCGTGTTCGTGCTGGAGCTGGTGTTCGGCCTGTTCGCCTCGATGATCGCGATGTGGTTCTCGCGCTACCGCGAGTTCCGCGCCGATGCCGGCGGTGCCGCCCTGGCCGGGCGCGGCAAGATGATCGCCGCGCTGGAGCGCCTGGCGCAGATGCACGGCGCCAGCACCCTGCCCAAGCAGGTCGCGGCGTTCGGCATCAGTGGCGGGGTCGGCAGCGGCCTGCAGCGCCTGCTGATGAGCCATCCGCCGCTGGAGGAGCGCATCGCCGCCCTGCGCAATGCCGCGCCGGAGGCTCTGCGCGAGGGGCTGACCGCCTGATCGCCCGCGGCGCGTGACCGCCGCGATGCCGGCCACGGCCGCGGCGCCCCGCCGGAGGAACGAACGCCCGCCTTCCGGCGGGCGTTCGCGTGTATGGCGAGGCGAGGGCGATGCGGCGTGATGGGGCGGCGTCGCCGCGGGGCGTGCGTGCTCAGGCGCTGAAGTCGTAGTTCATCTCGCGCCCGACCGGGGCCAGGAAGTCGCCTTGGACGTAGCTGACGCCGGTGGAGAACAGCAGGGTCATGCTGGCGGCGTCCTGCACGTGCGGGGCGATGGTGCGGATGCCGTGCTCGCGCGCCTTGAGCGCGATCTCGCGCAGCTTGGCCTGGGAGGCGCCGTTCTTGGCCAGGTCCTCCATGAACTGCGGGTCGATCTTGAGCAAGGCCGGGCTGACGTGCTGCAGGATCTGCAGTGAATTGAGGCCGGCGCCGAAGCGTTCCAGCGCCAGGTGCACGCCGGAGGCCGACAGCGCCTTGGCGAAGGCCTGCACGCCGTTGAGGTTCACGAACACCTTCGCCTCGGGCACCGCCAGCATCAGCAGTTCGCCCGGCACCCCGGCCTGCGCCAGCTGGGCCTGGATGAACCCCGGCATCGCCGGATCCAGCACCGCTTCCTGCGATACCGACAGCAGCAGGCTGGTGCGCTTGCCGGCGCGCAGGCGCTCGCCGATCACGGTGATCGCGCGCGCCACCGCCCAGCGGTCGATCTCGCCCAGCAGGCCGTGCTCCTCGGCGATCGGCAGGAAGGTCTCGGCCTCCACCGGCACGCCGTCGCTGCCGAGCAGGCGCAGGAACATCTCGTAGGCTTCCTCGCTCTCGCCCTGCAGCGAGATGACCGGCTGGAACCCAAGCTGGAAACCGTCCCCGGCGAGCGCGCCGCGGATGCGTTCCACCCACGCCGCGATCCGCTCCTGCTCGGCGCGGTCCACCGCGCTGGGGTCGTACAGCTCCACCCGGTTGCCGCCGACGCCGACCGCGGCGGCCAGGTGGTGGGTGGCCTTGGCCAGCACCTGGCTGGTGCTGGCGATCTTCTCGCCGATCTGCACCCCGCCGAGGCTGGCGGTGGCGTTGAGCGAATTGTTGCCGACCGCCAGCACCGCATCCGCGATGCCCGCGCGCAGGCGCTCGGCCAATGCGCTGGTGGCGTGGTAGTCGCTGTTGCGCGCCAGCACCGCCAGCTGGTGCTCGCCGAAGCGCGCCACCAGCGCCTCCGGCGCGGCCGCGGTCAGGCGCTGGCCCAGCGCGGCCATCAGGTCGTCGGCGGCATCCAGCCCGATCACGTCGAGCAGCTGCATGTAGTGGTCTGGCTCCACCAGCAGCAGGCCGTGCGCGGCGCCGTTGGCGGCGGCCTCGGCCACCGCGGCATCCAGCAGGCCGAGGAACGTGGGGCGGTTGAGCAGGCCGGTGGCCGGGTCGCGCTGCTTGAGCTCCTCCACCTGGCGCGCCAGCTCCGGGTCCACCTCGCTGGCCTGGTGGCGGAAGATCACCTGCAGGCAGGCCTCGCCCTGGTACTGCGCCGGGCTGAATTCCATCACCGCCGGGAAGTCCTGGCCCTCGACGTCGCGCGCGGTCAGCTCGTAGCGCGGCGGCGCGTCCTCGCCCTTGGACAGGCGCTTGAGCAGGGCCTTGAACTCGGATACGTCCTGCGGCGCCACCAGGTCCAGCAGCGACATGCCCTCGATGTCCTCGAAGGCGTCGTAGCCGAACATCTCCAGATAGGCCTGGTTGGCGCGGATGTGCATGCCTTCGTGGATGTAGGCGATCGGCTCGCGCGAGGAGTCGATCAGCATGTCGCAGCGGCGCTGGGTCTCGCGCATCTGCGCCTCCAGCCGGCGCTGCGAGCGGCGCGACTCCAGCGCCTGCCATTCCGCGTGCACCGCCTTGAGGAACTGCTGCGGGCGGTCGCGCAGCGCCACCGCCTGTGCGCCCAGCGCCTGCACCTGCTCGAGGATGTCGTCGTTGATCCCGTCCAGCACCGCCAGCAGCGGCACGTCGCGGCCGCCGCCGGCCACCGCCTTGGCCACCTGCTCGAATGGCAGCAGGGCCGAGGCGTAGTCGGCCAGCACCATGTCCACCGGCTGCTGCGCCAGCATCGCCAGCAGTTCGTCCAGCGACTCCGGGCGCAGCGGGCGCACCGCGGTGCCGGCGTTGCGCAGGCGGCTGACCATGGCCTCGGCCTCGTTCACCAGGTCGGCCACGAGCATCAAGCGCAGTGCGGTGTCCTTGCCAATCGCCATGGGTGTTCCGGTGCCATCGTGTCGGGGGATAGATAGCAGGCTACCGTACCCACGAACGTGACGCCGGTCAAAGCCCGGTGAGGGGTGTCTTGCCGGGCTGGCCGGGGATCTCGCGCACCAGTTTCGGCACCAGGTAGCCGGGCAGACGCGCCGCCAGCGCCGCGTGCAGGGCCAGCGCGCGGGCATCGTCCACCTCGAAATGGGCGGCCCCCGCGACCCGGTCCAGCTGGTGCAGGTAGTAGGGCAGCACGCCGGCGGCGAAGCCGCGTTCGCACAGCGCCGCCAGCGCCTCCACCTCGTCGTTCACCCCGCGCAGCAGCACGGCCTGGTTGAGCAGGCTGGCCCCGGTCGCGCGCAGGCGCGCCAGCGCGGCATCCACCGCGGGGTCGAACTCGTTGGCATGGTTGGCGTGCAGCACCACCACCACCGGCCAGGGCAGGCCGCCCAGCCAGGCCAGCAGGCCGGCGTCCACCCGCTCCGGCAGCACCACCGGCAGCCGGGTATGCAGGCGCAGGCGGCGGATGTGCGGGATCGCGCGCAGCGCGTCGGTCAGCTCGGCCAGCTTGTGGTCGGCCAGCGACAGCGGGTCGCCGCCGGAGAGGATGACCTCGTGGATCGACGGGTCGGCGGCGATCAGCGCCACCGCATCGCGCCAGCCGGCCGCGGCGGCGGTGTCCTCGGCATACGGGTAGTGGCGGCGGAAGCAGTAGCGGCAGTGCACCGCGCAGCTGCCGGTGGCGATCAGCAGGGCGCGGCCGTTGTACTTGTGGATGACGCCGCCACCGCGGCGCGCGGCGGTGTCGCCCACCGCGTCCAGCCCGAAGCCGGGCACCACGCGCTCCTCGTCCAGGACCGGCAGGACCTGCCGCAGCAGCGGGTCGTGCGGGTCGTGCAGGCGCATCCGGGCCACGAAGCCGCGCGGCACGCGCAGCGGGAACTGCGCCGCGGCCGCCCCGGACAGGCCGTCGGCGAGGGCGTCCAGGCCCAGCAGCGCCAGCAGTTCGCGCGGGTCGCGCACGGCCTCGCGCCACAGCGCCTGCCAGCGCGTGGTGGGGTCCGGCTGCAAGGGGATGGGGGCTGCGGGTATCATGTCGGGCTGCAAGAACACCGTTCCGGCCCAGCCGGAACCCTCGTTAAACCCACAGTTTAGCCGCCCGCGCCGGGTGGCCCCAAGGAGCACCCATGGCCTCTCTCGGCATGAACGACGTCAAGTCCGGGCAGAAGATCCTCGTCAATAACGAGCCCTGCATCATCACCGAAACCGATTACGTGAAGCCCGGCAAGGGCCAGGCCTTCACCCGCGTGCGCTACCGCATGATCCGTTCCGGCCGCGTGCAGGAAATCACCATGAAGTCCACCGACTCGGTGGAGGCCGCCGACGTGGTGGATACCGACATGCAGTACCTGTACAGCGACGGCGAGTATTGGCACTTCATGAACCAGGAGTCGTTCGAGCAGGTGCAGGCCGACAAGGCCGGCGTCGGCGACGCCGCCAAGTGGCTGAAGGGCGAGGAGCTGTGCGTGGTGACCCTGTTCAACGGCAGCCCGATCCAGGTGACGCCGCCGAACTTCGTCGAGCTGAAGATCGTCGAGACCGACCCCGGCGTGCGCGGCGACACCTCCGGCGGCGGCGGCAAGCCCGCGACCCTGGAGACCGGCGCGGTGGTACGCGTGCCGCTGTTCGTCGG
>JBKBXH010000046.1:0-7544 GCA_046313655.1 Thermomonas sp.
CATCTTCGCCATCCACATGATGGGCATCAGCTCGATCATGGGCGCGATCAACATCATCGCCACCGTGCTCAACATGCGCGCGCCGGGGATGGACCTGCTGAAGATGCCGATCTTCGCCTGGACCTGGCTGATCACCGCGTTCCTGCTGATCGCGGTGATGCCGGTGCTGGCGGGCGCGGTCACCATGCTGCTGACCGACCGCTTCTTCTCCACCAGCTTCTTCAACGCGGCCGGCGGCGGCGACCCGGTGATGTTCCAGCACATCTTCTGGTTCTTCGGCCACCCCGAGGTGTACATCATGATCCTGCCGGCGTTCGGGATCGTGTCCGAGATCATCCCCACCTTCAGCCGCAAGCCGCTGTTCGGCTACCAGGCGATGGTGTACGCCACCGCGGCGATCGCGTTCCTGTCGTTCATCGTGTGGGCGCACCACATGTTCGTGGTCGGCATGCCGCTGGGCGGCGAGCTGTACTTCATGTTCGCCACCATGCTGATCTCGATCCCCACCGGGGTGAAGGTGTTCAACTGGGTCACCACCATGTGGCGCGGTTCGCTCACGTTCGAGCCGCCCATGCTGTGGGCGATCGCCTTCGTGGTGCTGTTCACCATCGGCGGCTTCTCCGGCCTGATGCTGGCGATCGTGCCGGCCGACTTCCAGTATCACGACACCTACTTCGTGGTCGCCCACTTCCACTACGTGCTGGTGACCGGCGCGCTGTTCGCGATCATCGCCGCGATTTACTACTGGTGGCCGAAGTGGAGCGGCCGCATGTACAACGAGACCTGGGCGAAGTTCCATTTCTGGTGGAGCATCGTGTTCGTGAACGTGCTGTTCTTCCCGCAGCACTTCCTCGGCCTGGCCGGCATGCCGCGCCGCATCCCGGACTACAGCGTGGTGTTCGCGGACTGGAACCTGGTCAGCTCGATCGGCGCGTTCGGCATGTTCCTGACCCCGTTCATGATGGCCTTCATCCTGTGGCATTCTCTCAAGCACGGCGCCAAGGCCGAGGCGCGGGCCTGGGAAGGTGCGCGCGGGCTGGAGTGGACGGTGCCGTCGCCGGCCCCGCACCACACCTTCGAGAAGCCGCCGGTGATCAAGGAAGGCGACCTCGCGCACGGCGACGTGACGCACTGAGCCGCTGGAGCATGCCGATGCGTCCCGATCCCGCCACCGATCCCGCGCTGGAGGCCCGCCGCAGGCGCGCGCGCCGCACCGCGTGGCTGCTGGCCGCGATCGCGCTGGCGGTGTACGCCGGGTTCCTGCTGTCGGGCATGCCGGGGCGCTGAGCATGGCCGGCATCCGCGAGCTCGGGGTGTGGAAGCTGGTCGGCGTCGCGCTGGCGGCGTTCGGCTTCGCCTTCTCGCTGGTGCCGCTGTACCGGCTGGCCTGCCAGAAGGTGTTCGGCGTGCGCCTGGAGCAGGGGCCGGTGGCCGAGGCCGGGCGGCAGGCGCCGGGCCAGCGCTGGGTGACCGTGCAGTTCGACGGCGCGGTCAATTCCAAGCTGCCGTGGAAGTTCGCGCCCGAGCAGCAGAGCATGCGGGTGCAGGTGGGGCGCCAGTACCAGGCGCTGTACTTCGCGCGCAACGGCTCCGACCGCGCCATCGTCGGCAACGCGGTGCCCTCGGTGGCGCCGGCGCGCGCCTCCGGCTACTTCAACAAGACCGAATGCTTCTGCTTTACCGCGCAGACCCTGGAGGCCGGCGAGTCGCGCGACATGCCGGTGCGCTTCATCGTCGATCCGGCGCTGCCGGCCGGCATCAGCACCATCACGCTGTCCTACACCTTCTTCAAGAACGACACCCAGACCGCCGCGCTCGCGACGGCGCGGGGCCAAGCGGGGGCGGTTCGCGCCGCGCCCTGACCCACTGACACGCACCGGAAGACCGCCATGTCCCAAGCCCATGCCGAACACGGCCACCACGACCAGGACGTCTATTTCGTTCCGCACGGCAGCAAGTGGCCGGTCTTCGCCTCGGTCGCGCTGTTCGTGCTGATGGTCGGCTTCGCCAGCTGGCTGAACGAGGTCAGCTGGGGCCGCACGGTGTTCTTCGTCGGCCTGGCCGGCCTGCTGGCGGTGCTGTTCAAGTGGTTCGGCGACGTGATCCGCGAATCGCTGGCCGGCCACTACAACAAGCAGGTGGACGTGTCGTTCCGGATGGGGATGGTGTGGTTCATCTTCTCCGAAGTGATGTTCTTCGCCGCCTTCTTCGGCGCCCTGTTCTACGCACGCCAGTTCGCGCTGCCGTGGCTGGCGGGCGAGGGCCACGGGGTGGAGACCCACGCGCTGCTGTGGCCGGATTTCTTCGGCGGCTGGCCGACCAACGGCCCGGCTGACATCGGCGGCAGTTTCCAGACCGTGCCGGCCTGGGGCCTGCCGCTGCTGAACACCCTGATCCTGCTGTCCTCGGGCGTCACCGTCACCATCGCCCACCATGCGCTGAAGGCCGGCAAGCGCGGCATCCTGCTGCTGTTCCTGGGGCTGACCGTGGCGCTGGGCTGCCTGTTCCTGTACTTCCAGGCCACCGAGTACGCGCACGCCTACCACAGCCTCAACCTGACCCTGGGCTCGGGCATCTACGGCTCGACCTTCTTCATGCTGACCGGCTTCCACGGCGCCCACGTCACCCTCGGCACGATCATGCTGCTGGTGATCTGGCTGCGCTGCGCCAAGGGCCATTTCACCAAGGACAACCACTTCGCGTTCGAGGCGGTGGCCTGGTATTGGCACTTCGTGGACGTGGTCTGGCTGGGCCTGTTCCTGTTCGTGTACGTGCTCTGAGCCGGCTGGCACCCGCGGGCAAGCAAAAGGCCGGCATTGCCGGCCTTTTCGTTCGCTGGCCGGTGGCGGCCTTCCGCGCGGGCGCGCGACGGGACGGGCGGCGGCCCGGAGGGCGATAATCAGCCCGGTGCGCGGCCGATGCCGTGCGGCACGATCCAGCCCAGTTTGATGGCCAGCACCACCAGCAGGATCAGCGCCACGCTCAGGGCGACCCGCCGGGTCAGGGCGTTCACCGTGCGCTTGCTGGTGCCCTTGTCCACCAGCATGTAATACAGGCCCGCGCCGAGATTCCACAGGATGAGCAGCAGGAAACCCACCACCAGCAGGATTTTCAGGGGTTCGCCCATGGCGGTCTCCGTGCCGGTCCGGGAAGGCGGCGTGGCGGCATTATCGCAGCAGGCGGGGCGGCGATGAGCGCGCGCGGCTGGCGGCTGCTGGGGGGTTGGGCGCTGGCGCTGCTGCTGGCGCTGGCGTTCGCCGCGCTGGGGCGCTGGCAGCTGGCGCGGATGCACGAGAAGGAACACATGCTGGCCGCGGCGGCGCAGGCGCGCAGCCAGGCGCAGGCGCAGGCGCAACCCCGGCCCTTGCTGCTGGCCTCCGATCCGGCGCGCGCGCAGGCCTACGACTGGGCGGCCGGGCGCGGCGTGCTGGCGGATGCCACCGTGTGGCTGGACAACCAGCAGCGCGAGGGCCGGGTGGGCGTGCGCATGTATTGCGTGCTGTTGCCCGAGGACGGCGCGCAGGCGCTGCTGGTGGATGCCGGCTGGTGGCCGCTGAGCGGCGATCGCGCGCTGCCCGCGCCGGGTTGCCCGCGGGTGGCCGACCAGGCGGTGCGCGGGCTGCTGGCACCACCGCCGGCGGAAGGCCTGGCCCACGGCGCGCCGCTGGCGCGCCAGGCGGACGGGCGCTGGCTGGCGGTGCGCCTGGACCTGCCGGCGATCGCCGCCGCGCTGGGCCTGCGCACCCGGATCGCACCGCGGGTGCTGCGGCTGGATCCGGTGCACCGGCAGGGCGATGCGGGGGTGATGCTGGCGCCCGGCCAGCGCGACCTCGACATCCTGCCCAACACGCTGACCCCCGAACGCCACCTCGGCTATGCGGTGCAATGGTTCGGGCTGGCGCTGGCGGCGCTGGTGACCGCCATCGTCCTCACGATCAGGAGCAGGTCCCGATGAACACGCCCTCCCATTCCCCGGCGCCGGCCGCCGCCGCGCGCCGCAACCGCAACGCCCTGCTGGTGATCCTCGGGCTCTCGTTCGGAACCCTGCTGGTAGCCGGCGCGCTGCGCTTCTCCGGCTGGCAGCCGCAGGCGCTGAAGAACAAGGGCGAGCTGCTGCAGCCCTACGGCGACCTGCGCGACCACGACCTCGCCCTGGCCGACGGCGGCCGCTACCGCTGGAAGGACAGCCCGCGCACCTGGCGCATCGTGGCGGCGCCGGACGGGTGCGACGGCGCCCGCCGCGCCGCCTGCGTGCAGCTGCTGGAGAACCTGGACAAGGTCTGGCGGCTGATGGGGCGCGAGGCCGACCGCGTGCACGTGCTGTGGGCCGGGGCGCTGCCGATGCCGGCCACCGGCATGCGCGAGGTGCACCCGATCCGGATGGACGCCCGCCTGCGTACAGCACTGGTGCCGGGGACCACCACCGCGCCGGGCGATCCGGTGTGGCTGGTGGATCCCAACGGCTTCGTCGTGTTGCGCTACCCTTCCGGGTTCGATCCGGGCGATCTGCGCAGCGACCTCGCCCGCCTGCTGAAGGTCAATTGAGCCGATGACTGCCCCCGCCGTTTCCCCACGTCCGCCGCTGTACCGCCATTTCCACCGCATCGCCTGGCTGGCGGTCCTGCTGGCGGCCGGGGTGATCGTGTTCGGTGCCTTCGTGCGCCTGTCCAACGCCGGCCTCAGCTGCCCGGACTGGCCGACCTGCTACGGCCGCGCGGCGTGGCCGACGCATGCCGACCAGGTGCTGGACCACGCGGCCACCGCGATCCGCCCGGTGGTCCCGGAGAAGGCCTGGCGCGAGCAGGTGCACCGGATGATCGCCGGGCTGCTGGGCCTGCTGGTGTTCAGCCTGGCGCTGCTGGCCACGCGCCGGCGCCCGCAGGGCTGGCTGCACGTGCTGGGCGCGGCCGCTGCGGTGGCGGTGGCCATCCCGCTGTACATGCGCGGCGCGCACGTGCCGGCCTCGGTGCTGGCGGTGGCGGCGGAACTGCTGCTGCTGTCCGGCGCGCTGCGCTGGTCGAACGTCGATCTGGCGCGGGTGTCCACCCTGACCCTGGCGGTGATCATCTTCCAGGCCCTGCTGGGCATGTGGACGGTCACCTGGCTGCTGAAGCCGGTGGTGGTGATGGGGCACCTGCTGGGCGGGCTGACCACCTTCGCCCTGCTCACCTGGACCGCCTGGCGCGCCACCGGGCGCCCGCTGCTGAGCGCGGACGCGCGCCGGCTGCGGATGCTGGTGGGCATCGGCCTGGCGCTGCTGGCGGTGCAGATCGCGTTGGGTGGCTGGACCAGCGCCAATTACGCCGCGCTGGCCTGCGGCAACGAGTTCCCGAAGTGCGCCGGTGCCTGGTGGCCGGCGCATGATTTCCGCGAGGGCTTCGTGCTGTGGCGCGGGATCGGGGTGGACTACGAAGGCGGCATCCTCGACAACCCGGCGCGGGTCGCCATCCAGCTGGCGCACCGGATGATGGCGGTGGTGGTGGCCGGCTACGTGCTGCTGCTGGCGCTGCGCCTGCTGCGCGCGCCCGGGCTGCGCGGCTGGGGCGCGCTGCTGGGACTGCTGGTGTGCGCCCAGTTCGGGCTGGGCATGGCCAACGTGCTGCTGTCGCTGCCGCTGCACGTGGCGGTGCTGCACAACGCCGGCGCGGTGCTGCTGCTGTTCCTGCTGGTGAGCCTGCTGGCGCGGCTGCGTCTGCCGGAGGCCTGAGGTGGCGCTGCTGTCGCGGGCGCCGCAGTACTGGGCGGTGACCAAGCCGCGGATCGTGGCGCTGATCGTGTTCACCGCCATCATCGGCATGCTGCTGGCGATCCGTCCCGGCGAGGACTGGCCGTGGCTGCGGATGCTCGCGGCGACCGTCGGCATCTGGCTGGCGGCGGCCAGCGCGGCGGCCATCAACCACCTGCTGGACGCGCGCATCGACCGGGTGATGGTGCGCACCGCCGAACGCCCGCTGGCCACCGGCGCGCTGCGGCCGGCGCAGGTGCTGGGCTTCGCGCTGCTGCTGGCGGCGCTGTCGATGGCGATCCTGCTGCTGTGGGTGAACTGGCTGTGCGCGCTGCTGACCTTCGGCGGCCTGATCGGCTATGCGGTCGTCTATACCGGCTTCCTCAAGCGCGCCACGCCGCAGAACATCGTGATCGGCGGCCTGGCCGGCGCGGTGCCGCCGCTGCTGGGCTGGGCCGCGGTCAGCGGCATGCAGCGCCCGTGGGACTGGGCACACGCGCTGCTGCTGGTGCTGATCATCTTCGTGTGGACGCCACCGCATTTCTGGGCCCTGGCCATCTTCCGCCGCGAGGACTATTCGCGCGCGCTGGTGCCGATGCTGCCGGTGACCCACGGCGTCACCTACACGCGCTGGCAGATCCTGCTGTACACCGTGCTGCTGCTGGTGGCCAGCCTGCTGCCGTGGGCCGCGCACATGAGCGGCATCTTCTACCTGGCCGGTGCGCTGGTGCTGGGCGCGGTGTTCCTGTGGTACGCGTGGCGGCTGCTGGACCCGCCCGATGATTTCTTCGCCATGCGCACGTTCAAGTACTCCATCGTGTACCTGATGGCGCTGTTCGGCTTCCTGCTGCTCGACCACTGGCTGATGCCGCTGTTGGGCGGCGCGCCGGTGCTGGAGCTCGTCCCGGCGGCGTGAGCGACCTGTTCGCCAGCGCGGCGGTCGGCGGCAGCAGCGTGCTGGGGCCGCAGGCGCGGGTGCTGCACGGTTTCGCGCTGGCGCAGGCACCGGGGCTGCTGCGCGGGATCGCGGCGATCGCCGCGCAGGCCCCGTTCCGCCGCCTGCGCACCCCGGGCGGGCGCAGCCTCCAGGTGGAGATGACCAACTGCGGGCGTTACGGCTGGTACAGCGACCGCCGCGGCTACCGCTACGAGGCGAGCGACCCCGAGAGTGGGCGCGCGTGGCCGGCCATGCCCGACGACTTCCTGCAGCTGGCGGTCGCGGCGGCGGCGGCGGCCGGGTTCCCCGGCTATCGGCCGGACGCCTGCCTGATCAACCGCTACCGTCCCGGCGCGGGCATGGGCCTGCACCAGGACCGCGACGAGGACGATGCGCTGGCGCCGATCGTCTCGGTCTCGCTGGGGCTGCCCGCGGTGTTCCTGTTCGGGGGCATGGCGCGCGGCGAACCCACGGTGCGGGTGCCGCTGGCGCATGGCGACGTGGCGGTCTGGGGCGGGGTGGACCGGATGCGCTTCCACGGCGTGCGCCCGCTGGCGCCCGGCCACGATCCGGCCACCGGCGACTGCCGCCTGAACCTCACCTTCCGCAAGGTGCGCTGAGCCAGCCCGATGCGCCGCGCCGCGGCGTGCAAGAAGCGGGAGGCCGCGCCGGCACGGCGGCGCTAGAGTGGCGGCATGACCCATGCTTCCACGCCAGCCCCTTCACCCGACGATGCCGCCCTGGTCGCGGCCGCCTGCCGGCGCCTGGCGGCCTGAGCGGCGTACGCCCAGGCTCAGGGCACGTCGACGTGCACGTGGTCGCGGTGCTCGAGGATCTCCACCGCGTCCGGGCTGCGACCCGAGGTGTCGGGGTCGTAGGTCC
>JBKBXH010000047.1:0-7535 GCA_046313655.1 Thermomonas sp.
GGCGGGATGGGGGCTGCGGGGGGGTGGTGTGGCCCGGCGTGGCCTGCGATTTGGCCGCGATGCCGCCCAAGGCCTGGCAATGCCGCGGCAAGCTGGCCAGCGACAGCAACTGGCTGCGGGCAATGCCGGAACGGCGGGGGCGGATCAGATGCTGGATGCGTGCCATGAGCTGGCCTCCTCGGGCGGCCGGTGCGAAGCGTGGGAGCGTGGGGGTGGATGCATCGAACGAGCGGTCGAGCTCCGCCAGGGCCAGCGCCAGCCGGTGGCGATCCCCCAGCACATTGGCGGCCAGGTCATCGGCGATGAGCTCGCGCTCCTCGCGGATCCGACGCGACAGCCACCAAACGACCGGGTGGTAGAACAGCAGGGTCTCGACCACGCCCTGCAGCAGGTTGACCAGGTAATCGTGGCGACGTACGTGCGCCAGTTCGTGCGCGATCAGTGCCTCGAGCAGCGGCGCTGGCATGCGCAGGGCCAGTGCGGCGGGCATCAGCACCAGCGGCCGCCACCAGCCGGCCACGACCGGCGAGGCGATGTCCCGGCTCAGGCGCATGAGGACTGGGCTCCGCAGTCCGATGTGCAGCGCCAGGGGATCGGCCATGGCCTGCAGGACGCCGTTGGCGTCCGCCCATGCGCGGCGGCGCAGGCGCCCGATCCAAAGCAGCCCGCCCGCCATCCGCAACGCGAGCAGCCCGGCCCCCGCCGCCCAGCCAAGCACCAGCCAGGGCCAGCGGACGGCGGCACCGGAGGCCGTGACCTCGGGCAGCAATGGCCAGCCGGAGAGCGCGGCGGGCGCCGTCGTCGGCAGGTCGGCACCGGCGGCGGCTGTGGCAAGCGACGGGCCGGCCAGCAGCCAGCCCAGGGTGAGCAGCGGCGACAGCAGTGCGGCGAACAGGGCCAGGCAGGCGACGGCGTAGCGGGTCTGCGCGCGGGCGTCGCGCAGCAGGGCCAGGGCGCCGGAGGCGAGCAGCGCAAGCAAGGTTCCCTGCCACAGGAAGTGGAGCAGGGTGGCCCCCAGTGCCGGCGTCAGCAGGAAGAAGGCATCACGCATCGCGGTTCTCCTCCAGGAAGTGCTGGATTTCGGCACGCTCCTCGTCGCTGACCCGGTTGCCGCGCAGCGCCGCCATCACCAGCGCCTTGCCGGAGCCGGAAAACGCCTTGTGGATGAGGTCGTCCAGCAGCCGGTTCTGCAGCGAGCCCTGCGCCTGCACCGGCGCATAGACGTGCGCGCGCTGGCGTTCGTCGCGGCTCAGCAGGCCCTTGCCGTGCATGATCTGGAGCAGGCGCAGCACGTTCGCGTACGACAGCTCCGGGCGCTCGCGCTGTTGCGCTTCATGGACCTGGCGGGCGGTGCTGGGGCCGAGTTGCCAGAGCGTGCGCAGCACCTCGAGTTCGGCGGGGGTCGGCTTCGGCAGGCGGGGCTTGGGCATGGCGAGGCGTGGGCATTCCATCGGGGTTGCAAGGATGCTGCCTTTGATAGAAAATTTTGTCTAGAAAAATATTTCTATTTCCGACGGGCGGTCATGCCGGCGTTCAGCTCCCGGGCAGCCCGCGGGCGGCACCGGGTGTATCGTCGCGGCGGGATTGCAATGGCAGGCGGCGGGAGGTGGGGCATGGCCACCGGTTGGGCGGGCGATGGGGCGGTGCAGGAGCAGATCGATGCGACCGTGAAGGACGGCATCGCGCGGGCGCGCAGCCGGCTCCCCAGCGGGCCGGGGCTGACGCACTGCGAGGAATGCGAGGCGGTGATCCCAGAGGCGCGGCGCAAGGCCATCCCCGGCGTGCGCCTGTGCGTGGCCTGCCAGCAGGCGCGCGATGCCGAGGAGGCCGCGTTCGCCGGCTACAACCGCCGCGGTAGCAAGGACAGCCAGCTGCGCTGAGCGGCTTCGCCGTTCCCCGATAAGACAACGCCCGGCACCAGGCCGGGCGTTGCAGGGACGGAACGGACGCGCCTCAGTTGATGATGCTGAAGGCCAGGATCATCCCCAGCACCGCCGGCAGGATGGCCGCGCTGCCGTTTTCGTAGCGCCCGTATTCGTAACGGCCGTAATAGCCGTCGCGGTAGCCGCGCTCGAACCCCTGGCGGAAGTAGTAGCGATAGGCATCGAAGCTGACGTAGTAGCCGGGGTAGCCGTAGCTGCCGTCGATCCACGCGTAGTTGCCGCGGTAGTCGAACCGCCAGCGGTCATAGCGGTCGGCCTGGCCGGCGTACCAGCCTTCGCGGTAGCCGTCTCGCACCGCCTGGCGCAGGACTTCCGCGCCATAACTGTTGGTGCTGTACCAGCGACCGTCGAAGCCGTAGCGGTAGCTGTAGGGCGTGTAGAAGAACGGGTCGTTGTAGTAGTCGAAGCGGTACGCATTCCAGCGCGCCTGCGCCGCCATCCAGCGCCGCCAGTAATCCTGCTGGTAGCGGTACTGGGCATTGCGGCGCTCGCGCTCCAGCCGGTCGCGCTGGCGGTCGTAGTCGGCGCGGCGGCGCGCCTCGTCGCGCTGCCACTGCGCCTGCTGCCTGCGCTGCTCCTCGATCCGGCGCTGGCGCTCGGCATCCGGGATGCGGCCGGGGCGGTCATCGCCGCGGTTGCCGGGCCAGCCGGGACGCCCGGGCGGGCCCGGCTCGTTGCGGCGCGCCTGCGCCTCGCGCTCCAGGCCTTGCTGGATCGCCCAATCCTGCGGGCTGCGCGGGGCCTGCCCCGGGCGGTTGCCGTCGTTGCGCCGCTGCGGTTCGGCCATGCGCTGGTCTTCGAAGCGCTGGCGTTGCTGCTCGCGCTGCTGGTCCAGCCGCTGCGGGTTGGCGACGCGCTGGTCCTCAAAACGCTGGCGTTGCTGCTCGCGCTGCATGTCCAGCCGCTGCTGGTCGGCGACGCGCTGGTCCTCGAAGCGCTGGCGTTGCTGCTCGCGCTGCATCTCGATGCGCTGCTGATCCGCCATGCGCTGCTCGTCGAAGCGCTGGCGCTGCTGCTCGCGCTGGGCATCCTGCTGCTGGCGCTGCATCTGCTGGCGGGCCAGCTCGCCCCAGTTCTCCTGGCGCTGCGCATCCTGGCCGCGCGGCAGGCGCATCTCGGGAGCCGCCTGGCTGGGGTTGAACGGCGGGCGCTCGATGCGTGCCGCCGGCGGTTCGACCTGCGCCGGACGCGGGAAGTCGTTGCCACGCATGGCTGGGGCCGGGGCCGGCTGCCGGGTTTCCGGCGCGGGCGGCGGGCTGGGGCGTGTGCGTTCGGCCTGGCGCTGCCAGCGCCCCTCTTGGCGGTCGCCGTTGTCCTGGGCGGCGGCCGGCATCAATGCGCCCAGTGCCAGCGCGGAGCCCAGCACGGCCAGGGCCAGCGGACGGAAAGCGGGAATGCGGTTCATGGCGGGTGTCTCCCCGGGCGCGACCCATTCGCGCCCTTGCCGGCAGTAGGCGGTTTTCGGGATGAATCGTGGCTGAGATTTCCGCGACCCGCAAAGGGCCGCCAGTGCGCGTTCAGAATGCGTGAAGCCGGGCTTCAGCCGCGGCGCATGACCAACGACAGTGACGGGGGTTCCGGTGATCGTGGCAAGGTGGTGGAAGTCCCTCCGGTGCCCTCCGCCATGCCCGTCCGCCGCTGCCTGCTTGCCTTCGCCCTGTGCGTCCCCGCCGTTGCCCTGCACGCCGAGCAGCCGCCGCTGACCGCCACCACCGCCGCCACCGGCCTGCCGCGCACGCCGGAGCAACTGGCGACCACGATCGAACTGGCCGACCTCGCGTTCAAGGTCGATCCCGCGCGCAAGTGGCTGGACGCGGACGCGCACCTCACCCTGCGCCTGGCGCGCCCGCTGCAGGCGCTGGTGGTGGACCTGGACCGCAACTACACGGTGTCCGCGGTGGAAGTGGACGGCCGCCCGGTGCGCTGGAGCAATCCCGAGGGGCGCATGCGCATCGCGCTGGAGTCACCGCTGCCGGCCGGGGCGCGGCCGGTGCTGCACATCCGCTATGCCGGGCACCCGCACGAGGCGAAGAAGGCGCCGTGGGACGGCGGCATCGTCTGGGCCACCGCACCCACCGGCGAGCCATGGGTGGCCACCGCGGTGCAGGGCGAGGGCTGCGACCTCCTGTGGCCGTGCATCGACCACCCGCTGGCCAAGCCGGAGCGGGTGGTGCAGCACATCACGGTGCCGGCGCCGCTGGTGGCGGCCAGCAACGGCGTGCAGACCGGGATGGAGGAGAAGGACGGCTGGCGCACCTACCACTGGAGCGCGCGCCAGCCGGCCACCTACGCGATCGCGCTCAACATCGGCCCGTACGAGCTGCTGCAGGCCGACTATGCCTCCCGCTACGGCAACACCATCCCGCTGCGCTTCTGGTACCTCAAGGGCCGCCGCGCGCAGGCCGAGGGGCTGTTCGCACAGTTCGCGCCGATGCTGGAGTTCTTCGAGGAGAGGATCGGCCCGTATCCGTTCGGCGACGAGAAGATGGGGGTAGTGGAAACCCCGCACCTGGGCATGGAGCACCAGACCATCAATGCCTACGGCAACGACTACCGCAAGGCCGAGACCGGCTACGACTGGCTGCTGCAGCACGAGTTCGCGCACGAGTGGTTCGGCAACCAGCTGACCAACACCGACTGGGACGACTTCTGGCTGCACGAGGGGTTCGCCACCTACATGCAGCCGCTGTACCTGCAGTGGCTGCGCGGCGACATGGAGTACTACGCCGCGCTGATGAAGATGCGCTCGGTGCTGATGCTGAAGCACCCGGTGGTGGCCGGCCATCCGATGCTGGAGAAAGACGTGTCGGATGCCAGCCGCGGCCCGGGCAACGACGTGTACTACAAGGGGGCGCTGATGCTGCACACCCTGCGCGGGTTGATCGGCGACGACGCCTTCTTCCGCAGCATCCGCGAGCTGGTCTACGGAACAGACGCTCCACGGCCCGGGCAGTTCCGGCCGCGCCAGGCCTCGACCGACGATTTCGTCGCGATCGTCAACCGCGTCACCGGCCGCGACTACCGCTGGTTCTTCGATGCCTACCTGCGCACGGTGCAGCTGCCGGCGCTGCTGGCCGAGCGCGATGGCGGCACCCTGCGCCTGCGCTGGCAGGTGGAGGGCGGGCGGCCGTTCCCGATGCCGGTGCAGGTGCGCATCGGCCGCCGCGTGGTGGAAGTGCCGATGACCGACGGGCAGGGAACGGTGGCGATCGCGGCGGACGAGAGCTACACCCTGGACCCGCATTCGAAGGTGCTGCGCGACCTGCCGTACATGGCCGAATTCCAGCAGGACCAGGCCGAGCGCGCGCGCGCCGCGGCGGAGGCGGCCAAGGCGGCGGCGGAGAAAGCGGCAACGGGCAGCGCGGCGACGGAAAAGCGCTGAAGGCGGCCGTGCCGGGATGGCTCAGGCGCGCACCTGCAGCCAGCGCGCCGCGCCTGTGCCGGCGAGGCGGCCGCTGGCGAAGCAGGCGGTGAGCAGGTAGCCGCCGGTCGGGGCTTCCCAGTCCAGCATCTCGCCGGCGCAGAACACGCCCGGCAGGCGACGCAGCATCAGCTGCCGGTCGAGGTCTTCCAGCCGCACGCCGCCGGCGCTGGAGACCGCCTCGGCCAGCGGGCGCGGGGCGCGCAGGCGCAGCGGCAGCCGTTTCAGGCAGGCCGCGATCCGGGCCATGTCCGGCGGCCCGTCCTGCGCCGACGGCGGGCCCAGCACTTCGAACAGCAGCGCGCACTTGGCGGCGTTCAGCCCGGCCTGGCGGCGCAGGTGTTCGCCCAGGCTGCGGCCCTTGCGCGGTTTGCCCAGGTCGGCCGCCAGGCGCGCTTCGTCGCGGCCGGGCACCAGGTCCAGGTGCAGCCGCGCGCTGCCGTCGCGGGCGATGGCGTCGCGCAGGTCGGCACCGATCGCATACACCAGGCTGCCCTCGATCCCGGTCGCGGTGAGCACGCATTCGCCCTGCAACGCCTGCGCGTGGCCGGCGGCATCGCGCCAGTGCGCGACCACTGGCTTCAGCGGCGCACCGGCGAAGCGGGTGGCCAGGTGCGGGCTCCAGCCGATGTCGAAGCCGCAGTTGGCCGGACGCAGCGGCGCGATGGCGACGCCGCGCGCGCGCAGAGTGTCGATCCAGCCGCCGTCTGAGCCCAGCTGTGGCCAGCTGCCGCCGCCCAGGGCGAGCACGACCGCCTGCGCCTGCACGCGGCGTTCGCCCTCGGGCGTGGAGAAGCGCAGCGCGCCGTCCGCCGCCCAGCCCTGCCACGGGTGGCGCACGTGGAACTGCACGCCGGCCTCGCGCAGGCGATGCACCCAGGCGCGCAGCAGCGGCGCCGCCTTGTGGTCGCGCGGGAACACCCGGCCCGAACTGCCGACGTAGGTCTCCACCCCCAGCCCGGCGGCCCAGGCGCGCAGGGCCGTGGCGTCGAAGCCGTCCAGCCAGCGCGCGACCTCCGCCGCGCGCTCGCGGTAGCGGGCGTCGAACCCCGGCCGCGGCTCGGAATGGGTGAGGTTCAGGCCGCCCTTGCCGGCGACCAGGAATTTGCGCCCCACCGAGCCCTTGGCCTCGAACAGGTGCACCTCGACGCCGGCCGCGCGCGCGGTTTCGGCCGCCATCAGGCCGGCGGGGCCACCGCCGATCACGGCCAGCCGGGGGGAACCATCGAACGTTCGCATCCGCACAGGATGCCGTGTCCGCGGCCCGCGGGCGACTAGAATGCGCGCTTTGCCGCCGAGCGCACCGGGCCGCCCCGCATGATCCTCAACATCGCCGCCTATCTGTTCGTGGCCATCGACGATGCCGATGCGCTGGCCGCGCGCCTGCGTGAGCGCGCCGAGGCCGCGGCGCTGCGCGGCACGATGCTGGTCACGCCGGAAGGCCTGAACCTGTTCCTCGCCGGCACGGAGGCGCCGCTGCGCGGGTTCCTGGCGTGGCTGCGCGCCGACCCGCGCTTTGCCGCCCTGCATGCCAAGGAAAGCTGGAGCCGGGCGCAACCGTTCGCGCGGCTGAAGGTGAAGCGCAAGGCGGAGGTCATCACCTTCCGGCGCGAGGCCGCTTCGCCGTTGCGGGCCGGCATGCGCGCGCCGGCGGTGGATGCGCCGACGCTGGCGCGCTGGATCGTGCAGGGCCACGACGATGGCGGGCGCCGCCTAGTGGTGCTGGACACCCGCAACCGCGAGGAGGTCGCGCACGGCACCTTCACCGGCGCGCTGACCCTGCCGATCGACCGCTTCACCGACCTGCCGGCGGCACTGGCCCTGCATCGCGAGGCGCTGCGTGACGTCACCGTGGTCAGCGTGTGCACCGGCGGTATCCGCTGCGAGAAGGCGGCGCTGTGGATGCGCGAGGACGGGATGGACAACGTGCTGCAGCTGGACGATGGCATCCTCGGCTACTTCGAGCGCGTCGGCGGGGCCGGCTACAGCGGCCACTGCTTCGTGTTCGACGACCGCATCGCGCTGGATCCGCAGTTGCGCCCGCTGGCCGACGAACTGCGCGAGTTTCTGGTGCAAAGCGTGGCGCGCACCGGCGGGCATTTCAGCTCCAACCTGGGCACGGTGGAGCTGACGGTCGCGCTGCACTATGTGTTCGATACGCCGAACGACCG
>JBKBXH010000048.1:0-7472 GCA_046313655.1 Thermomonas sp.
CAGCCCTGCCGCTCGACGATCGCGCTGGCCACCGGCGCGGCGGCCTTCCTGGCCTGGCGGCGGCACCTGGGGGCGGCGCTGGGGGCGCCAGTCCAGGCGGTGGACCACGACCTGTCGTGGTCGCTGTACTTCCAGGATCCGGACGGCAACCCTTTCGAGATCACCTGCTACGAGCATGCCGCGCTGGCGGCGGCGCTGCGCGCAGAGCCCTGACCGGTGCGTGCCGGGGTCCGGAACGACAGCGGGGGCCCGAAGGCCCCCGTGCGATGCGCCGGGCCGCTGCCCGGCGAGCGGGTAGGTCAGTCCTCGCCGCCGAAGATGCCCAGCAGCATCAGCAGGCTCTGGAAGACGTTGTAGACGCTCAGGTAGACGCCCAGGGTGGCGGTGATGTAGTTGGTTTCCAGGCCGTCGCGTACGCGCTTGAGGTCGTGCAGGATGAAGGCGGTGAAGATGCCGATCACCAGCACCGACAGCGTGATCATCAACGCGCCGGACTGGATGAAGAAGTTGGCGATCATCGCCACCAGCACCATGATGGCGCCGACCATCAGCCACTTGCCCATGGCGCTGAGGTCGCGCTTGATCATGGTGGACAGCGAGGCCATGGCGAAGAAGATCGCGCCCGTGCCCGCGAAGGCCGTCATGATCAGGCTCGCACCGTTGCCCATGCCGATCAGGCCCATGAAGAACGTGAAGCCCAACAGCAGCGGCACGCCGGCGGCCGAGTTCTTGTTCTTCTCGATCGCGAACATGAAGCCGAAGGCGCCCGCCAGGAACACCACCAGGCCGATGCCCGGGCTCATCATGCTGGCGATGCCCGTGCTCACGCCGATCCACGCCCCCAGCACCGTGGGCACCATCGACAGGGCCAGCAGCCAGTAGGTGTTGCGCAGCACCCGGTTGCGCTGCGCTGACAGTGCGCCTGCTCCGGCGTAGCCAGCGTAGGTTTGCACGTTATCGGACATGGACAGACCTCCAGGTAAGTGAACGAGACCGGCCTCATAGATCGGGCATGCCTAGTTTAGTTCCCGTACGGGCGCCGCGCGCGACACCGCAGCGCGGCGAAGGGGTTCATGCGTCGCGCGTTTTCCCGGCCAGGGGCGCCGGGGCGGCCACTGCGGTATCGTCCTGCAAGCTCAACCGTCACCGGCGCTCCGCCTCCTGCCCATGATCCACAAGCCCGCCCTGACCCTGGACGATGCCCGCCGCATCGCCGCCGCCGCCGAGGCCGAGGCCGAACGCAACCGCTGGGCGGTGTCGATCGCCATCGTCGACGACGGCGGCCACCTGCTGTGGCTGCAGCGGCTGGACGGTGCGGCGCCGATCTCGGCCCAGATCGCCCCGGGCAAGGCGCGCAGCGCGGCTCTCGGGCGGCGCGAGAGCCGGCAGTACGAGGAGATGATCAACCAGGGGCGGGTGGCCTTCCTCAGCGCGCCCGGGCTGCAAGCGATGCTCGAGGGCGGGGTGCCTGTCTTTGTCGACGGCCACTGCGTAGGCGCCGTGGGCGTGAGTGGCGTGAAGTCGGCCGAGGACGTGCAGATCGCGCGCGCCGGCATCGCATCGCTGGCGCCCGCCTGAGCGGCGGGGGGAGGGCGCTTTGCCGGCCCGCCGGGCCGCGCCGCAGGGCCTGCATGGGGCACTGCGGGTCAGGGTTCACCCGGGCTGTGGGTATACTCCACAGGTTTACCTGCCATCACCGCAGCCTAGCGAAATCAGCCCCGGTTTCCCCCTGGACGGCGCTCGGCGGCCCTGGCGGCTCCCCTGATGCAGGGGCGCGGGGCGGCCCGCCGTGCTGGGCGCGCGGACACCCGGAGCCTTTTCCTTGCTGCCTGTCCTGCCCCCCGCTGTCCTGGCGCTCGCTGACGGCACGACCTTCCTGGGCCACTCGATCGGCGCGGCCGGTCGCACCACTGGCGAGGTGGTGTTCAACACCGCGCTGACCGGCTACCAGGAGATCCTGACCGACCCCAGCTACGCGCGCCAGATCGTCACGCTGACGTATCCGCACATCGGCAACACCGGGGTCAACGGCGAGGACGTCGAGGCCAGCCGCGTGCACGCCGCCGGGCTGGTCGTCCGCGACCTGCCGCTGCGCCACTCCAACTTCCGCGCCACCGCCACGCTGGCCGCGTACCTGGCGCGCGAGGGCACGGTGGCGATCGCCGGCATCGACACACGCCGGCTGACGCGCGTGCTGCGCACCACCGGGGCCCAGAACGGCTGCATCCAGACCTTCGAAGCCGGCGCCGCCGTGGGCCCGGACCAGCTCGCCGCGGCGGTGGCCGCCGCGCGCGCGGCGCCGACGATGGTCGGCCAGGACCTGGCGCGCGCGGTCACGACCGACCGCCGCTACGAGTGGGCGACCACGGAGTGGCGGCTCGGCCACGGCTATGGCCGGCAGGAGGCACCGCGCTTTCGTGTGGTGGCGGTCGACTTCGGCGTCAAGCACAACATCCTGCGCATGCTGGCCAGGCGCGGCTGCCACTTGACGGTGGTGCCGGCCACGACCTCGGCGGCCGATTTGCAGGCCCTCGATCCGGACGGCGTGTTCCTGTCCAATGGCCCCGGCGATCCGGCGCCCTGCGACTACGCGATCGAAGCGATCCGCGAGTTCATCCGGGCGAAGATCCCGCTGTACGGCATCTGCCTCGGCCACCAGCTGCTGGGCCTGGCGGTCGGCGCGCAGACCATGAAGATGCCGCACGGCCACCACGGCGCCAACCATCCGGTGCAGGACCTCAGCGCATCTGATGGGAGCGGCGGCCGGGTGATGATCACCTCGCAGAACCACGGCTTCTGCATCGACGAGGCCACGCTGCCGGCGAACGTGCGGGTCACCCACCGCTCGCTGTTCGACGGCACCAACCAGGGCATCGAACTGACCGACGCGCCGGCCTTCAGTTTCCAGGGCCACCCGGAGGCCGCGCCCGGCCCGCACGACGTGGCCCCGCTGTTCGACAAGTTCATCGCGCTGATGGAGCGCAACGCCAATGCCTAAGCGCACAGACCTCAAGACCATCCTCATCATCGGCGCCGGCCCGATCGTCATCGGCCAGGCCTGCGAGTTCGACTACTCCGGCGCGCAGGCGTGCAAGGCCCTGCGCGAGGAGGGCTACCGGGTGGTGCTGGTGAACAGCAACCCGGCCACGATCATGACCGACCCGGACATGGCCGACGCCGTGTACATCGAGCCGATCAACTGGCAGACAGTCGAGAAGATCATCGCCAAGGAACGGCCGGATGCGCTGCTGCCGACCATGGGCGGGCAGACCGCGCTGAACTGCGCGCTGGACCTGGCTGACCACGGCGTGCTGGAGAAGTACGGCGTCGAGCTGATCGGCGCCAAGCGCGAGGCGATCCGCATGGCCGAGGACCGCGAGCTGTTCAAGCGCGCGATGTCCGAGATCGGGCTGGACAGCCCGAAGTCCGAGGTCGCGCGCAGCTTCGAGGACGCGGTGCGCATCCAGCAGGAGGTCGGCTATCCCACCATCATCCGCCCGTCGTTCACCCTCGGCGGCAGCGGCGGCGGCATCGCCTACAACCGCGAGGAGTTCGAGGAGATCGTCAAGCGCGGCCTCGAGCTGTCGCCGACCCACGAGGTGCTGATCGAGGAATCGGTGCTGGGCTGGAAGGAGTACGAGATGGAGGTGGTTCGCGACACCGCGGACAACTGCATCATCGTGTGCAGCATCGAGAACTTCGACCCGATGGGCGTGCACACCGGCGACTCCATCACCGTCGCCCCGGCGCAGACCCTCACCGACAAGGAATACCAGCGCCTGCGCGATGCCTCGATCGCGGTGCTGCGCAAGATCGGCGTGGATACCGGCGGTTCCAACGTGCAGTTCGGCATCAACGCCCAGAACGGCCGGGTGGTGGTGATCGAGATGAACCCGCGGGTGTCGCGCTCCTCGGCGCTGGCTTCGAAGGCGACCGGCTTCCCGATCGCCAAGGTCGCGGCCAAGCTCGCCGTCGGCTACACCCTGGACGAGCTGAAGAACGAGATCACCGGCGGCAAGACCCCGGCCTCGTTCGAGCCGGCGATCGACTACGTGGTCACCAAGATCCCGCGCTTCGCGTTCGAGAAGTTCCCGGCCGCCGATGCGCGCCTGACCACCCAGATGAAGTCGGTGGGCGAGGTGATGGCGATCGGGCGCTGCTTCCAGGAATCGCTGCAGAAGGCCCTGCGCGGGCTGGAGACCGGCAAGGCCGGACTGGACCCGACCGGCCTCGACCTGGCGTCCGAAGACGGCCTGCTGACGCTGCGCCGCGAGCTGAAGGAACCCGGCCCGGAGCGCATCTTCCACATCGCCGACGCGTTCCGCGCCGGCCTGAGCGTGGAGGACGTGCACGCGCTGTCGTTTGTCGATCCGTGGTTCCTCGACCAGATCGAGGAACTGGTGGATGCCGAGATGGACGTGGTCCACCGCGGCCTGGACGGGCTCGACGCCCGCCGCCTGCGCGCGCTCAAGCGCATGGGCTTCTCCGATGCCCGCATCGCGCGCCTGGCCGGCACCAACGAGACCGCGATGCGCGCGCTGCGCAAGGCGTTCGGCGTGCGCCCGGTGTACAAGCGGGTGGACAGCTGCGCCGGCGAGTTCGCCACCGGCACCGCCTACCTGTATTCGACCTACGAGGACGAGTGCGAGGCCGCGCCCAGCGACCGCAGGAAGATCATGGTGCTCGGTGGCGGCCCCAACCGCATCGGCCAGGGCATCGAGTTCGACTACTGCTGCGTGCACGCGGCGCTGGCCCTGCGCGAGGACGGGTTCGAGACCATCATGGTCAACTGCAACCCGGAGACCGTGTCCACCGACTACGACACCTCCGACCGCCTGTACTTCGAGCCGCTGACGCTGGAGGACGTGCTGGAAATCGTCGAGCTGGAGAAGCCCTTCGGCGTGATCGTGCAGTACGGCGGCCAGACCCCGCTGAAGCTGGCGAAGGCGCTGGAGGCCAATGGCGTGCCGATCATCGGCACCTCGCCGGACTCCATCGACCTGGCCGAGGACCGCGAGCGCTTCCAGAAGCTGGTCGACGACCTCGGTCTGAAGCAGCCGCCGAACCGCACCGCGCGCAGCGCCGAGGAAGCGCTGGCCCACGCCCGCGAGATCGGCTACCCGCTGGTGGTGCGCCCGAGCTACGTGCTGGGCGGCCGCGCCATGGAAGTGGTGCATGCCGATGCCGACCTCGCGCGCTACATGCGCGAGGCGGTGAAGGTGAGCAACGATTCGCCGGTGCTGCTGGACCGCTTCCTCGACAACGCGGTGGAAGTGGACATCGACGTGATCGCCGACCGCGACGGCAACGTGCTGGTGGGCGGGGTGATGGAGCACATCGAGGAGGCCGGCGTGCATTCCGGCGACTCGTCCTGTTCGCTGCCGCCGTACTCGCTGTCCGCGCGCACTCAGCAGCGCCTGCGCGAGCAGGTGGTGGCGCTGGCCAAGGCGCTGCACGTGGTCGGGCTGATGAATACCCAGTTCGCGGTGCAGGTGGGCGTGGCGGACGGGGCCGAGTCCGACACCATCTACCTGCTGGAAGTGAACCCGCGCGCCAGCCGCACGGTGCCGTTCGTGTCCAAGGCGATCGGGCGGCCGCTGGCGAAGATTTCGGCGCGCTGCATGGCCGGGATGACGCTGGCGGAGCAGGGCGCGACCACGGAGATCGTGCCGTCGTACTACTCGGTGAAGGAAGCGGTGTTCCCGTTCGCCAAGTTCCAGAACGTCGATCCGATCCTGGGCCCGGAGATGCGCTCCACCGGCGAGGTGATGGGCGTGGGCCGCAGCTTCCCGGCCGCGTTCGCGCGCGCCGAGGAGGCCGCCAACATCCGTTCGCCGCAGCCGGGCAAGGCCTTCATCTCGGTCCGCGACCCCGACAAGGCGCGCGTGCTGGACGTGGCCCGCACCATGCTGGAGCGCGGCTTCAGCCTGGTCGCCACCAGCGGCACCGCCGACTACCTCACCGCGCACGGCGTCGCCTGCGAGCGCGTGAACAAGGTGGCCGAGGGGCGCCCGCACATCGTGGACCTGATCAAGAACGGCGAGATCAGCTACATCGTCAACACCACCGAAGGGCGGCAGGCGATCGCCGACTCCTTCTCGATCCGGCGCGAGGCCCTGCAGGCGCGCGTCACCTATTCCACCACCGTGGCCGGCGCGCGTGCCCTGTTGCCCTCGCTGGCCCACCGCGGCGCGGGCGACGTGCTCTCGCTGCAGGAACTGCACAAGGAGCTGGCATGAGCCGTGCCCCCATCACCGCCAAGGGCGCGCAGCGTCTGCGCGCGGAACTCGAGGAACTGAAGTCGGTCAAGCGCCCGGCCATCATCGAGGCGATCGAGGTGGCGCGCGCCCACGGCGACCTCAAGGAAAACGCCGAATACCACGCCGCGCGCGAGCAGCAGGGCTTCATCGAGGGCCGCATCAAGCACCTGGAAGCGGAGCTGTCGCACGCGCAGGTGATCGACGTGGCGCAGCTGTCGGCGGGCGACAAGGTGGTGTTCGGTGCCACCGTGGTGCTGGCCGACGCCGAATCCGGCGAGGAGCGCACCTACCAGATCGTGGGTGACCTCGAGGCCGACATCAAGCAGGGCCTGATCGCGATTTCCTCGCCGGTCGCGCGCGCGCTGATCGGCAAGCACGAGGGCGACGTCGCCACCATCGAGGCCCCCGGCGGCACCCGCGAGTACGAGATCGTGTCGGTCGAATACAAGGGCTGAGGCGTGGCGCGGCTGACGCTGCTGCTGCCGCCGGCGGCGCGGTTCGCCGGGATCGCGCTGCCGCCGGCGCTGGCGCAGGCGCTGGGGCGCGCGGACCGGGCGCGCGTGGATGCCGGGGAAGCGGCGCAGCTGGCCCGTCATTTCGACCTGCTGCCGCGGGCCTGGCCCTCGGCGGCGCTGACCCGGTTGCTGGACGCGGGCGAGGCCGATGCCCGCCACGGGCCGTGGCTGCGGGTGGACCCCGCGCACATCCGGCCCGATATCAACGGCGCGCGCCTGCTCGGCGTGGGCGCCAGCCTGGGGCTGGACGCGGCCGATGCCGAGGCCCTGCTGCCGGCGCTGCGGCCGCTGTTCGGGGATGCCGGGTTCGTGCTGGACGCTCCGCATCCGGCGCGCTGGTACCTGCGGCTGCCGCCGGGCACGCCCTTGCCGGCGTTCCCCTCTCCGGACATCGCGCTGGGCGACGACGTGTTCGAGCATGCCGCGCAGGGTGAGGCGGCGCGCCGCTGGCGGGCGCTGGAGAGCGAGGTGCAGGTGGTCCTGCACAACCATCCGCACAACGCCGCACGCGCGGCGGCCGGGCGGGTGGCGGTGAACGCGCTCTGGTTCTGGGGCGGCGGAGCCTTGCCCGACGCGGTGTCCGGGCATGCGCCGATCATCTATTCCGACGATCCCGCGGTGCTCGGGGCCGCCCGCCTGGGCAAGCTGCAGGGCATGGGCGTGCAGGCATTCCGCGACGAGGTGGAGGAGGCGCTGG
>JBKBXH010000049.1:0-7457 GCA_046313655.1 Thermomonas sp.
CCATTGCGGCGATACCGATATTGGACAGCGAGAAGTTGCGGTCGCGGAACAGGGCCAAGGGCACCAGCGGCTCGCTGGTATTCACGGACTGCCAGTAGACGAACCCCGCGAATACCAGCAGACCGACACCGATGAGGATCCACACGCCGGTACCCCAGTCGTACTTCTGACCTTCCTGGATACCGAAGACGATGCAGAAGAGTCCAACAGCGCTGAGCGCAACGCCCAGCAGATCGAACTTGTGATCGTGGGTCGGCAGCACCGGAACGAATTTCAGCGCCAACGCAATTGCGAGAATGCCCACCGGCACGTTGATGAAGAAGATCCATTCCCAGCTGTAGTTGTCGGTGATCCAGCCGCCGAGGATCGGCCCGGCGATCGGCGCCACCACCGTCACCATCGCCAGCAGGGCGATGGCCTGCCCGCGCCTGGCCGGCGGGTAGATCGACAGCAGCAGCGCCTGGGTCACCGGGTACATCGGCCCGGCCACGAAGCCCTGCAGCGCGCGCGCGGTCACCAGCAGGCCCATCGAGTGAGCGATGCCGCACAGGAACGAGGCCATCACGAACGCCAGCGTGGACCACATGAACAGCTTGCGCTCGCCGTACTTGCGGGTGAGCCAGCCGGTCAGCGGCAGCGCGATGGCGTTGCTGACCGCGAACGAGGTGATCACCCAGGTCGCCTGGTTGGCGCTGCCGCCGAGGTTGCCCGAGATGGTGGGCAGCGAGACGTTGGCGATGGTGGTGTCCAGCACCTGCATGAAGCTGGCCAGCGCCAGCCCCAGCGTGGTCAGGGCCACGTTGGGCGGACGGAAATCGGAGGGCTTCGCCGCGGCCTCGGGGCCGGGCGGCAGGCCCATCGATTCTTCTTCCTGGGCGATGGAGTTGGCCATGGGTCGGTGCTTGCGGGAAAAGGTGCAGGAGCGGCGGCCTGGTGGCCGCCGGCATCGGGACGCCCGTCACCCGGAGGGGGAGGGGAGGTGGCGCAGCACCCCGGCGCGACTCCTGCGTAAGGGGTCAGGACGCGTGGCCTTGCGGCAGGTTGCGGGCGATCACGGCGTCGATCAGCGCATCCGCCTCGTGCAGCTGGCGGCCATAGGCGTCGGTGGTCAGCACCGGCTTGTCGGCGGCGGTCGCCGGCAGCACCGGGCCGTCCTGGTCGTGCACGTCCACGATCACGTTCATGCTCATGCCCAGCCGCAGCGGGTGCTGGCGCAGCTGTTCGCGGTCGAGCTCCACCCGCACCGGGATGCGCTGCACGATCTTGATCCAGTTGCCGCTGGCGTTCTGCGCCGGCAGCAGGGCGAAGGCGCTGCCGGTGCCCATGCCGAGGCTGGCCAGGCGGCCCTTGAACTCCACCGCGTCGCCGTACACGTCGGCGGTCAGGGTCACCGGCTGCCCCAGGCGCATGTTGTGCAGCTGGGTTTCCTTGAAGTTGGCATCCACCCACACCTGGTCCAGCGGCACCACCGTCATCAGCGGGGTGCCCGGCTGCACGCGCTGGCCCAGCTGCACGCTGCGCTTGGCGACGAAGCCGTCCACCGGCGCCACGATCGCCGCGCGCTGCAGGTTCAGGTAGGCCTGGCGCAACTGGGCGGCCGCGGCCTGCACCTGCGGCTGGCTGGCCACGGTGGTGGCGTCGACCAGCGCGCGGTTGCGCGAGAGCTGCCCGCGCGAGGCCGACAGCGCGGCCTCGGCCGCCTGCAACTGGGCCTGCGCATGCGCCAGTTCCTCGGGCGAGACCGCGCCGCTGGCGACCAGGTCGCGGCGGCGGGCCACATCGGCGCGCGCCTGCTGAAGCGCCACTTCGCGCGCGGCGATGTCGGCCTGCGCGCTGTCCGCGCTGCTGTACAGGCCGCGCACCTGGCGCACGGTGGCGGCGAGGTTGGCCTCGGCCTGCGCCAGCGCGACCTTGGCATCGTTCGGGTCCAGCTGCACCAGCACCTGGCCGGCCTTCACCCGCATGCCGTCGTCGGCTTTGATCGCCACCACCGTGCCCATGGTCTGCGGGGTGATGCTGACGATGTTGCCTTGCACGTAGGCGTCGTCGGTGTCCTGGCGCCAGCGCGCCACCAGCAGGTAGTAGGCCAGCCAGGCGATCCCGGCGATGACCAGTACGGCCAGCACCACCAGCAACGCGCGCCGGCGCTTGCCGTTGCTGGGAGTGGCGGGGGACTGCGACGGCGGCAGCGTGGCGGCCGGGCCGGCGGACGGGTTCGGCGTGGTTTCGGTGGTCATGGCGGGGGTCAGTCGGAGACGGTGGAATCGGGGGGGCGCACGGCGATGCCGCCGCCGAGCGCCTGTTCGAGATCGACCGCGGCGATCCGGCGCTGCGCACGCAGGGCCGCCAGCTGCTGGTCGAGTTGCAGCAGCGGGCGCTGCGCGGCGAGCACGTCGAGCTGGGTGGCGATGCCGGCGCGCTGGCGCTGGAGCACCAGCGCGTGGGCCTTGCCGGCGGCCTCGCGGGCGGCGCGCGCTTCCGCGATCTGTGCATCCAGCGTGCGTGCCGCCTGCACGGCGTCGGCCACTTCGCGGATCGCGCCGAGCAGGGTCTGGTTATAGCTGGCCACGGCCAGGTCATAGTCGGCGGTGCTGCCGCGCAGCTGCGCCCGCAGGCGGCCGCCCTCGAAGATCGGCAGGCTCAGCGCGGGGCCGCCGTACAGCAGCAGAGACTTGCTGCCGAACAGGTCGCCGAGGTTGCCGGCGGCCACCCCCGCCAGCGCGGACAGGTTGATAGTGGGATAGAACGCGGCCTTGCTGGCGTCGATCCCGCGGCGCGCGGCCTCCACCCGCCAGCGCGCGGCGGCCACGTCCGGGCGGTGCGCCAGCAGGTCGCTGGGCAGGAGCGAGGGCGGTGCCACGTCCGGCAACTGCAGCTGCGGGCGGGTGATCGCCAGGCCGCGGTCGGGGCCGGCCCCGGCCAGCGCCGCCAGCGCGTTGCGTAGGGCGTCGATCTGCTGTTGCGTGGCCTGCGCCTGCTGGCGTGCGGCGCGCGCGGTGCCGCGGTTCTGTTCCAGGGCGATGCCGTTGTCCAGCCCGGCGCGCACGCGCTGCTCGCCCAGCGCCACCAGCGCATCGGCGCGCGCGGCCTCGGCCTCGGCGGTCTCGCGCGCGTCGAACGCCTGCGCCAGCGCGATGTAGGTGCGGGCGATGTTCGCCGCCAAGGTCAGGCGCGCGGCCTGGGCCTCGATGTCGGCGGCGCGGGCATTGCCTGCCGCGGCCTGCCACTTGGCGCGCGATTCGCCCCAGAAATCGGGGTTCCAAGCCGCGTCCACGGTCAGCACCTGGGCGAGGTTGAACTTGCCGCCGATCGGCGCCGGGGCCAGGGTCTGCGGCAACTCCAGGCCCTGCACCTGGGCGCCCAGGCCCACGGTCGGGGTGCGTGCGGCGTCGGCCAGCGCGGCCTGCGCCTGCGCCTTGCGCGCCCGCGCGTCGGCGATCTCCAGCGAGGGGGCGCCGGCCAGGGCTTCATCCACCAGTGCGTCCAGCTGCGGGTCACCGAAATCGCGCCACCACTGCAGCGCCGGCCAGTGGGCGGACGGGGTGGCAGCACCGGCCAGGCTGCGCCCAGCTGCGAGCGCGGCGGGCTCCCGCAGGTGCGCCTGCGGCGTGATCCCGGCGGTGGAGGCGCAGCCGGCAGCCAGCAGGGCGCCGGCCAGCGCGGCGGCGAGGGGAAGGGGGCGGGACATGGGTCAGTCCGTGGCGAGGAGGTTGTCGCGGGCCTGCTCCAGCAGGCGGGTGAGCTGGGTGCGGGTGGCTTCGTCCATGCCGCGCAGGGCGCGTTCGCGCACGCGCCGGCCGCACTGGTCCACGTCGCTCCACAGGGCGCGGCCGGCCTCGGTCAGGTGGATGTGCAGGGCGCGGCGGTCGTTCGGGTCGGCTGACCGCGCCAGCAGGCCGCGCGCTTCGAGCTTGTCCAGCAGCCGGGTCATGGCCCCGGGGTTGAGGTCGGCGGCGCGCGCGAGGTCGGTGACGCTGGCGCTGCCGTCGTTGGCCAGCTGCTTGATGGCGATGTACTGGCTGAAGGTCAGTTCATGGCCGGCCGCGGCCAGCTCGCGCTCCATGCGCGCCCACATGGCATCGCGCACCTGCCGGAACAGCAGGCCGAGGGCGGAGCCGGTGCAGGCCTCGACGGGGGTGGCGGGGGTCATCATGGGCGCGCATTCTGCTAGCCCATGCAATAGTTGTCAATGCAAATATTCGATCTGCAAACGTATCCAGCCGGCCCGCGGTTCAGCCGGGGCGGCGCAGCACCAGCTCCAGCACGAACTTGCTGCCGAAGAAGGCCAGCACCAGCAGCGCCATCGCCGCCAGCGTCCAGCGCACCGCGGTGGCGCCGCGCCAGCCGCGCCGCCAGCGCCCCAGCAGCAGGGCGCCGAACGCCAGCCACGACAGCACGCTGAGCACGGTCTTGTGGACCAGGTGCTGGGCCAGCAGGTTCTGCACGAACAGGACGCCGGTCAGCAGGGTGGCGCTGAGCAGCACGAAACCCACCGCGATGCTGCGGAACAGCAAGGTTTCCAGTTCGGTCAGCGGCGGCAGCGCGCGCAGCCAGGCGTGGAACTCGCGCCGGCGCAGCGCGCGCTCCTGCGCCCACAGGAAGATCGCCAGTACCGCCGCCAGCGCGAGCGTGGCGTAGGCCAGCAGCGCCAGCCAGGCGTGCAGCTGCAGGCGCCAGTCGAGCCGGCTGACGGCATCGGCATGGCCATACAGCACATAGCCCAGCAGGGCCAGCGTGGCCAGCGGGAACACCACGATGCCCAGCGCCGGCATGCGTCCGCTGGCGCCGTAGGCGGTGGTCAGCGCGGCCATCCCGATCCCCACCAGCGACAGTGCGGCGAAGAAGTGCATGTCCGGCCCCTGCAGCAGGCGCCAGGCCTCGACGTGGGTCTCGGCATGGAACAGCAGCGCCAGCGCCGCCACCGGCACCCAGCCGCGTGCCTGCGCATGGCCGCCGGCCGCCGCGCGCCACAGCAGCGCGGTCGCGACCAGGTACAGGGCGATGGCAATCATGGGCATCAGCATCCGCGGAAGTGTCGCACAGCCGGCGCGGGCGATGCCGCCGGTATACTGCGCGCCCCGTTCCAGGCCGTCCCCGCCATGTTCGAATCCCTCACCCAACGCCTGTCCGGCACCATCGAGCGCCTGCGCGGCCGCGGCCGCCTGACCGAATCCAACATCAGCGAGGCCGTGCGCGAGGTGCGCATTGCGCTGCTGGAGGCGGACGTGGCGCTGCCGGTGGTGCAGGCCCTGATCCAGCGCATCAAGGTGCGCGCCGTGGGCCAGGAAGTCATGCGCTCGCTGACCCCGGGCCAGGTGCTGGTGCGGATCGTGCGCGACGAGCTGGCCGCGGTGATGGGCGCGCAGGCCTCCGACCTGAACCTGAACGTGCAGCCGCCGGCGGTGATCCTGATGGCCGGCCTGCAGGGCGCGGGCAAGACCACCACTGTGGGCAAGCTGGCCAAGCACCTGAAGGACAAGCGCAAGAAGAAGGTGATGGTGGTCTCGGCCGACGTGTACCGCCCGGCCGCGATCGAGCAGTTGCAGACCCTGGCCGGGCAGGTGGGTGTGCTGTTCTTCCCGTCCGATGCCGGGCAGAAGCCGGAGGCCATCGTCAAGGCCGCGATCGACGAGGCCCGCCGCACGTACGTGGACGTGCTGATCGTGGATACCGCCGGCCGCACCAGCATCGACGACGCGATGATGGCCGAGATCAAGGCCCTGCACGCCGAGGTGAACCCGGTCGAGACCCTGTTCGTGGTCGATGCCATGACCGGCCAGGACGCTGCGGTCACCGCCAAGCACTTCGGCGAGGCGCTGCCGCTGACCGGCGTGGTGCTGACCAAGACCGACGGCGATGCCCGCGGCGGCGCGGCGCTGTCGGTGCGCTACATCACCGGCAAGCCCATCAAGTTCGTCGGCGTCGGTGAGAAGCCCGACGGGCTGGACGTATTCCATCCCGACCGCGCCGCCGGCCGCATCCTCGACATGGGCGACGTGCTGTCGCTGGTGGAGCAGGTCGAGGCCCAGGTGGACAAGGACAAGGCCGCCAAGCTGGCCGAGAAGGTCGCCAAGGGCAAGAAGTTCGACCTCAACGACATGCGCGACCAGCTCGAGCAGATGCAGGCGATGGGTGGCCTGCACGGGCTGATGGACAAGCTGCCGGGCGTCGGCCAGCTGCCGGAGGCGGTGAAGCAGCAGGTCACCGGCAAGGAAGTGCCGCGCATGATCGCGATCATCAATTCCATGACCAAGAAGGAGCGCCGCAACCCCGACCTGCTCAACGGTTCGCGGCGCGCCCGTGTGGCCCGCGGTGCCGGCCTGACCCCGGCCGACGTCAACAAGGTGCTCAAGCAGTACCAGCAGATGGAAAAGATGATGGGCAAGCTCGGCCGCGGCGGCATCCCGGGCATGAGGCGGGGCCTGTCCGGCATGTGGGGCGGGCGCGGCGGGCTGCCGTTCCGCTGACCGGCGCGGCCGCCTCCGCACGGCGGAAAGCTTGCAATCCGGGGCGTTGCCGGCTATCTTGCCGGCCTCGCGATGTGGTGCGGCGCCGCGCATTCGGCACCCACCTCGCCACCAGTTTGGATGTCGTGGATGCGGCAGCGGACTCGGGCTCGCGGACGCCGCCTGCGGCATCCGCACTCCAGCGTCATCGGACAAGGGCCCAGCGGGTCCTTTTTTCGTTTCCGGGCGTCCGTTTTTGCGGGCGATTCGTGTCCCGGGCCGTGGCCGGCAAGACCGCCCGCCACGCCGGTCCGCCATTCGCGCCATCCATTCGAGAGCAATAGAACAAGGGTTGCCTGGGATGCCCCAGGCGGGTTTCCCGGGATTCCGACAGGCAAGACGTGACTGACAAGGCCGACGACATCGCCGCGCTGCTTTCCCCCACCGTCGCCGCGATGGGGCTGGAACTGCTCGGCATCGAATACCTGCCCGCGCCGGGCGGGGCCACCGTGCGCCTGTACATCGACGTGCCGGCCGCCGAGGCCGCCACCCGCATGGTGGGCATCGAGGACTGCGAGGCGGTGAGCCGCGAGGTGTCCGCGCAGCTGGACGTGGAAGACCCGATCAGCGGCAACTACACCCTCGAGGTGTCCTCGCCCGGCATCGACCGCCCGCTGTTCGGCGCCGCGCAGTTCGCGCGCTTCGTCGGCGAGTCGGCCAAGGTCACGCTGAAGCTGCCGCAGGACGGCCGCCGCCGGCTGCAGGGCGGCATCCTGCGGGTCGAGGGCGACACCGTGGTGTTCGCGCTGGACGGCGCCGAATTCGCGGTGCCCGCGGCCAACATCGACAAGGCGCGGCTGGTGCCCGACTGGGTGGCGCTGGGGCTGGCGCCGGCGCAGGACAAATCCGGGCGCGACCTGCGCCCGGGCAAGCAGAAGAAGGTCGCCGGCAAGGCGTCCAAGGCACATCCAACCAACAAGGCGGCGACCAGCGGGTCGTCAGATGCGGAGT
>JBKBXH010000050.1:0-7358 GCA_046313655.1 Thermomonas sp.
AGGCAGGTGCGGCCCTTGGCGTCCTCGTCGATCTCGATGACCGCGCGCTGGGTCACCGAGCCGCGACCGGTGCGGTAGGCCTGCTCGATGCCCTGGCGGCCCACGATCAGCGCGCCGTTGGGGAAGTCGGGGCCCTTGATCCGCTCGACGAGCGCGTCCTGGAGCTCCTCGCGGCTGGCGTCGGGGCGGCCGTAGGCGATGTTCTCGGCGATGGTGCCGAAGAACAGGAAGGGCTCTTGCAGCACCAGGCCGATGTGGCGGCGGTAGTCGGCCAGCGCGACCGAGCGGATGTCGATGCCATCCACCAGGATCGCGCCCTGGGTGACGTCGTAGAAACGGCAGATCAGGTTGACCAGGGTGGTCTTGCCGGAGCCGCTGTGGCCGACCAGGCCGATCATCTCGCCCGGGCGGATCTCCAGGTCGAGGCCGCGGATCACCCCGCGGTTGCCGTAGCGGAAGCCGACGTCGCGCAGCGTGAGCGCGCCGCGCGCGGCCGGCAGCGGCACCGGGCGCGCCGGTTCCGGCACGCTGGAGACGTGGTCGAGGATATCGAAGATGCGCTTGGCGCCGGCCGCCGCCTTCTGGGTCACCGACACGATCCGGCTCATCGAGTCCAGGCGGGTGTAGAAGCGGCCGATGTAGGCCAGGAACGCGGTCAGCACGCCCACCGTGATCTGGTGCCGCGACACCTGCCAGATGCCGAATGCCCACACCACGATCAGCCCCAGCTCGGTGAGCAGGGTGACGGTCGGGGTGAACAGCGACCACACCTTGTTCAGGCGGTCGTTGATCGCGAGGTAATGGCGGTTGGCCTCGCGGAAGCGGCGGGTCTCGCGGCCCTCCTGGGCGAACGCCTTGACCACGCGGATGCCGGGGATGGTGTCGGCCAGCACGCTGCTCAGCTCCGACCAGGCGCGGTCGATCTTCTCGAAGCCGGTGCGCAGGCGGTCGCGCACCAGCTGGATCATCCATGCGATCAGCGGCAGCGGCAGCAGCGTCACCAGCGCCAGCATCGGATTGATCGAGAACAGGATGGCCGCGATCATCGCCAGCATCAGCACGTCGGTGGCGAAGTCCAGCAGGTGCAGCGAGAGGTACAGGCAGATGCGGTCGGATTCCGAGCCGATCCGGGTCAGCAGGTCGCCGGTGCGCTTGGCGCCGAAGTATTCCAGCGACAGCGTGAGCAGGTGCTCGTAGGTCACCGTGCGCAGGTCGCAGCCGATGCGCTCGGACACCAGGGCCAGGATGTAGGTGCGCGCCCAGCCCAGCAGCCAGGCCAGCAGCGCCGAGCCGAGGATGCCGCCCAGTAGCATCAGCACCAGGCGCTGGTCGATCGGCTGCCCGCTCTGGAACGGAATCAGCACCTTGTCCATCAGCGGCATGGTCAGGTACGGCGGCACCAGGGTGGCGCCGGTCGAGGCCAGGGTGAGCAGGAAGCCGGCCAGCAGCGCGCCGCGGTAGGGACGCGCGAACCGCCACAGGCGCAGCAGGGTCCAGGTGGACGGCGGGGTGTGCAGCTCGCGCACGCAGGCCGGGCATTCGTCCTCGTCCGGCGGCAGCGGCGCCTTGCAGATCGGGCACAGCGGGGCGTCGTCGTCGCCCGCCGTGAGCGCCTCCTCGGCGCGTTCCTGCAGGCGTTCGAACTGCGAGAGCAGGCGCAGCGCGGCCAGGTTCTGGTCGAGGGTGAAGCGGCAGTGGAACAGGCGGCGGTGGGCATCCACCAGCTCCAGCTGGCCGACGCCGGCGTGGTCGCCGTGGCGCAGTTGCAGGCCTTCGCCCAGCGCCCAGTCCTGCCATTGCGCGGCGCGCGGCAGGCGCGCCAGCAGGCGGCGGTCGGTCAGCACCAGCACGCCGTCGCCGTAATGCAGGGTGTCATCGAGGTCGATCGCGAGCGCGGCCAGCGCGGTTTCGCCGGGCTGCAGCCGCTGCTGCAGGGGCTCCTGCCAGTGGGCCGGCAGGCCGTGGCAGGAAGCGGGCGTGGCGATGGGCGTGGGGGTGGCGGGCGCAGGCATGGGGCGGCTGTTTTTAAAGAATCCGTAATATGACGCCAGAGCCCGGCTCCGCTACTCTGGATGGCATCCAGAGGGAGCAAAGTATAGCGAGCGGCAGGGCGCCCGAGGCGACGCATCTGCCGATCCGCAGCGCCGATATGAAGCACGACGACATCACCATCCTGCGGGTCGCCTATCTGCGCGGTCCCAACCTCTGGACCTACCGCCCGGTGCTGGAAGCCTGGGTGGACATCGGCGGTCTCGAGGACTACCCCTCCAACCGCATCGACGGGCTCACCGAGCGCCTGCTGGCCTGGCTGCCGGGGCTGCAGGAGCACCGCTGCAGCGTGGGCGCGCCGGGCGGCTTCGTGCAGCGCCTGCGCGAGGGCACCTGGCCGGCGCACATCCTCGAGCACATCACCCTAGAGCTTCAGACTCAGGTCGGCATGCAGACCGGCTTCGGCAAGGCGCGCGAGGCCGGGCCGCGCGGCCTCTATAAGGTGGCCGTGCGCTCGCGCGACGAGCAGGTCAGCCGCGCCTGCCTGCTGCTGGCGCGCGACCTGCTGATGGCCGCGATCAACGACACCGCGTTCGACCTGCCGGCGCGGCTGGCCCCGCTGCGCGAGCTGGCCGACCGCCGCCTGCTCGGGCCCAGCACCGCGGCCATCGTGGAGGCCGCCGGCGAGCGCGGCATCCCGCACCTGGGGCTGACCGACGGCAACCTGGTGCAGCTGGGCTACGGCCGCCGCCAGCGCCGGATCTGGACCGCCGAAACCGAGCGCACCAGCGCGATCGCCGAGAGCATCTCGCGCGACAAGGACCTCACCAAGACCCTGCTGGCCAGCTGCGGCGTGCCGGTACCGGAAGGGCGGCTGGTGGAGGACGCGGCCGACGCCTGGGAGGCGGCGCAGGAGATCGGCCTGCCGGTGGTGGTGAAGCCGCTGGATGCCAACCACGGGCGCGGCGTGTTCGCCGACCTCAAGACCCGGCAGGACGTGGAGACCGCCCATGCCGGCGCGCTGGCCGAGGGCAGTGGGGTGATGGTGGAGCGCTTCATCGAGGGCGACGAACACCGCCTGCTGGTGGTCGGCGGCAAGCTGGTGGCGGCCAACCGCGGTGATACCGCGCGGGTGGTGGGCGACGGCCGTTCGACCATCCGCGAACTGATCGACCTGCAGATCAACAGCGATCCGCGCCGCGGCGAAGAGGAGGGCTTCCCGCTGGAAACCCTGCTGCTGGAGCGCGAGCCGATCGCCATCCACGAGCTGCAGCGGCAGGGCTACACGCCGGATTCGGTGCCGCCGGCCGGGCAGGAGGTGCTGGTCCTGCGCCACGGCAACATGGCCTTCGACGTCACCGACGAGGTGCATCCGGAAGTCGCCGCGGCGGCCATCCAGGCCGCGCGCATCGTCGGCCTGGACATCGCCGGCATCGACCTGGTGACGCGCGACGTGTCCAAGCCGCTGGCGCAGACCCGCGGCGCGATCGTCGAGGTCAACGCCGGCCCCAGCCTGCTGATGCACCTGAAGCCGGCGATCGGCAAGCCGCGCCCGGCCGGGCAGGCGATCGTGGACCACCTGTTCGCCGCCGGCGACGATGGCCGCATCCCGGTGGTGGGCGTGCTCGGCCGGCGCGAGCCGGCGCTGCTGGCGCGCCTGGTCGGGCACCTGCTGCGGCTGTCCGGGCGCAGCGTGGGCCTGGCCTGCGGCGAGGGCCTGTTCCTCGACCAGCGCCAGCTGGTGGCGCGCCCGTGCCAGCATTTCGACGGCGGCCAGCGGCTGCTGATCAACCGCGACATCGAGGCTGCGGTGATCGAGACCAGCGCGCGCGCGATCCTGGCCGAGGGTCTGCCGTACGACCGCTGCCAGGTCGGCGTGCTCACCGATGCCGATCCCGACCCGGCGCTGGCCGAGTTCTACATCGATTCCCCGGAGCGCCTGCACGCGGTGCTGCGCACCCAGGTGGACGTGGTGCTGGCGCAGGGCGCGGCGGTGCTCAATGCCTGCGAGCCGGCGGTGGCCGCGATGGCCGGGCTGTGCGACGGCGAGGTCATCCTGTTCGCGCGCGATGCCGATGCCCCGCCGCTGGAGCCGCACCTGGAACAGGGCGGGCGCGCGGTGTTCGTGCGCAACGGCGCGATCGTGCTGGCGGCCGCCGGCAACGAGGAGCCGCTGGCGCGCGCCTCGCGCTTCGCGCTGACCGCGGCGGCGGCCACGCCGGCCCAGCTGGAGGCGGTGCTGGCCGCGATCGCCGTGGCCTGGGCGCTGGAAGTGCCGGTGGACCTGATCCCGGCCGGCATCGAACATTTCGAACAGGAGCGGGCAGCCGCTGCCCGCGCCACCGACGCGATGGGCGCGTGATGGACATTTCCCGCATCCGGGCCCTGCGCGGCCCCAACCTGTGGACCCGGCGCACCGCGATCGAGGCCATCGTCACCCTGTCGCAGGGCGAGCGTCCGCTGGACAGCATCCCCGGCTTCGAGGAACGCCTGCGCCAGCGCTTCCCGGAGCTCGGCTTCCTGCGCACCACCCGCCAGTCCGAGACCCTCACCCTGGCGCACGCGCTGGAGTTCACCGCGCTGTGCCTGCAGGCGCAGGCCGGCTGCCCGGTGACCTTCAGCCGCACCGCGCGCACGGTGGACCCGGGCGTGTTCCAGATCGTGGTGGAGTACAGCGAGGAAGCGGTGGGCCGGCGCGCGCTGCAGCTGGCCGAGCAGCTGTGCCAGGCTGCACGCGAGGACGCGCCGTTCGACCTCGAGGCCGCGCTCGCGGAACTGCGCGCGCTGGACGAGGACGAGCGCCTGGGGCCGAGCACCGGCGCGATCGTGGAGGCCGCGGTGAACCGCGGCATCCCGTACCGGCGGCTGACCGCCGGCAGCCTGGTGCAGCTGGGCTGGGGCAGCCGCCAGCGGCGCATCCAGGCCGCCGAGATGGACAGCACCAGCGCGATCGCGGAAGCCATCGCGCAGGACAAGGCGCTGACCAAGAAGCTGCTGCGCGCGGCCGGGGTGCCGGTGCCGGAAGGCCGTCCGGTCGATAGCGCCGACGAGGCCTGGGCGGCCGCGCAGGAGATCGGCCTGCCGGTGGTGGTGAAGCCGCTGGACGGCAACCAGGGCAAGGGTGTCACCGTGAACCTGCACACCGAGGCCGACATCCGCCGCGCCTACGAGGTGGCGCGCGAATTCCGCGACGACGTGCTGGTGGAGCGCTACCTGCCGGGTGGCGACTACCGCCTGCTGGTGGTCGGCGACCGCCTGGTGGCCGCGGCCCGGCGCGAGCCGCCGAACGTGATCGGCGACGGCGTGTCCAGCGTGCGCGCGCTGGTCGAGCAGGTGAACGCCGACCCGCGCCGGGGCGAGGGTCATGCCACCTCGCTGACCCGGATCCGCTTCGACGAGATCGCCCTGCGCACGCTGGAGAAGCAGGGACTGGATGCCGACTCGGTGCCCGAGAAGGGGCGCCGGGTGGTGCTGCGCAACAACGCCAACCTGTCCACCGGCGGTACCGCCACCGATGTCACCGGCGACGTGCACCCGGAGGTTGCGGCGCGTGCGATCGAAGCGGCGCGCATGGTCGGGCTGGACATCTGCGGGGTGGACGTGGTCTGCGAAACCGTGCTGCGCCCGCTGGAGGAGCAGGGCGGCGGGATCGTCGAGGTCAACGCCGCGCCGGGCCTGCGCATGCACCTGGCGCCGTCGTACGGCAAGCCGCGCGACGTGGGCAAGGCGATCATCGACGCCATGTTCCCGCCCGGCGAGAACGGGCGCATCCCGGTGGTGGCGGTCACCGGCACCAACGGCAAGACCACCACCGTGCGTCTGATCGCGCACCTGCTGCGCACCCGCGGTCTGGGCGTGGGCATGACCAATACCGACGGCATCTACGTCAACGGCGTGCAGATCGACTCCGGCGACTGCTCCGGCCCGCGCAGCGCGCGCAACGTGCTGATGAACCCGCTGGTGGACGCGGCGGTGTTCGAGACCGCGCGCGGCGGGCTGCTGCGCGAGGGGCTGGCGTTCGACCACGCCGACGTGGCGGTGGTGACCAACATCGGCATGGGCGACCACCTGGGCCTGAACTTCATCACCACCGTGGACGACCTGGCGGTACTGAAGCGGGTGGTAGTGCGCAACGTCGCCAAGTCCGGCTTCGCGGTGCTCAACGCGGCCGACCCGGTGGTTGCGGCGATGGCCGCGCAGTGCCCGGGCCAGGTGATCTTCTTCGCCGCCGACGGCGACCAGCCGGTGCTGGCCGCGCACCGCGCCCAGGGCGGGCGGGTGGTGTTCGTGCAGGACGGCGATCTGGTGGCGATGGAGGGCGGGTTCGAGACCCGGCTGCCGCTGGCCGGGGTGCCGGTGACCCACGGGGGCCGGATCGGCTTCCAGGTGGACAACGCGATGGCCGCGCTCGCCGCCGGCTGGGCGCTGGGGCTGGACTGGGGCGTGATCCGCCATGGCCTGGCCAGCTTCAACGCCGATACCGGGAATGCGCCGGGGCGGTTCAACGTGTTGCCGTTCAAGGGCGCCACCGTGATCGCCGACTACGGCCACAATCCGGACGCGATGGCGGCGCTGGTGGCGGCGGTGGAGAACCTGCCGGCGCTGCGGCGCACGGTGGTGATCAGCGGCGCCGGCGACCGCCGCGACGAGGACATCCGCCAGCAGACCCGCATCCTCGGTGCCGCCTTCGACACGGTGATCCTGTACCAGGACGCCTGCCAGCGCGGGCGTGCCGACGGCGAGGTGCTGGGGCTGCTGCGCGAAGGCCTGCAGGGCGCGCCGCGCACGCGGGTGGTGGAGGAGATCCACGGCGAGTTCGCCGCGATCGACCGCGCGCTGGAGCTGCTGCAGCCGGGCGGGCTGTGCCTGGTGCTGATCGACCAGGTGGAGGAATCGCTGGCGCACCTGCGCGCGCGGATCGGCGCCGGCTGAGGCGCCGGCCGGTCCGCCGCGGCGCGGTCAGCGGCGCACGCCGAACGGCGGTGGCTGCAGGGCCGGATGCTCGGCCTTGGGGCGGTCCAGGTGGTAGCCCTGGACCATGTCCACGCCCATCTCGCGCAGCATCAGCAGGGTCCGCCCGTCCTCCACGAACTCGGCCACCGTCTGCTTGCCCATGCCGCGCGCCACTTCGATGATGGTGCGCACGAACACCTGGTTGTCGGCGTCCTGCGGCAGGTCGCGGATGAACATGCCGTCGATCTTGAGGATGTCGGCGTTGAGGTGCTTGAGGTAGGCGAACGAGGCGAAGCCGGCGCCGAAATCATCCAGGCAGACCAGGCAGCCGGTGCGCCGCAGCGCGGCGATGAAGCGCGCGGCATCGCCCATGTCGGAGACCGCCGCGGTCTCGGTCAGCTCCACCAGCAGGCGCC
>JBKBXH010000051.1:0-7299 GCA_046313655.1 Thermomonas sp.
AAAAAATCGTTCGAAGCGGCCAGCGCCGAGGCCGCCGACAGATCCGTCCGGGCCAGGCGGCCGATCTCGGTGTTCAGCGCTGCTTGCAGATTTGCCGCGGTGGCCGCGCTGTCTGCGCCGATCGAGAATTCGCCGGCCGCCGGCGGCGTCGATCGCCATCATCTCGTGCATGCACATCCGGCGCGGGTCGGCGCAGCGGTTCAGGATGGCGTCGTAAAGGCCGGGATCGACGCTGGCGTAGAGGCGGGCGGGCTCGCGCTCGCTCGGCTTCTCCAGCTGCAGGTAGCCGGCGCGGTCGAGGCTGCTGTCGCTGGCGCGGGCCTTGGCCACCCAGGCGTCGAAGCCGGCGGCATCGGTGGCGTGCACCGCGAAGCGCATCCAGGAGAACCCGGCGCCGCTGTAGTTGGACGAGAAGCCGACGAACTCGCCGGGCTTGTTGGCGACCGCATTCAGCTCGGTCTGCATGCCGGGCATGGTGTAGATCATGCCGGCCAGCTCCGGGATATAAAACGCGTTCATCACGTTCGACGAAGTGAGCTTGAAGCGCACCGGGCGGTCCACCGGCAGGGCCAGGTCATTGACCGCGGCCACGCCCTGTTCGGGATAGATGAACAGCCACTTCCAGTCCAGCGAGACCACCTGCACTTCGAGCGGCTTGACCTCCGCCGGCACTGGCTTGCCGGGCGCGATGCGGTCCAGCGGACGGTAGGGGTCGAGGGTATGGGTGGTGATCCAGGTGATCGCTCCCAGCGCCAGGATGATCAGCAGCGGGCCGCCCCAGATCACCAGCTCCAGCTGGGTGGAGTGGTCCCAGTTCGGGGTGTACTTGGCGCTGCGGTTGGAGGCGCGGTAGCGCCAGGCGAAGAACAGGGTGAGCGCGATCACCGGCACGATCACGATCAGCATCAGCATGGTGGCGACCACGATCAGGTTGCCTTGCTGGCGGGCGATGTCGCCGGAGGGGTCGAGCACGACTGTCCGCGCGCAGCCGGAAACGGCAAGCAACGCGGGCAGCAGCCACGTGGCGCGTGGGAGCTTGGGCATGGTTCGGGGTACGACCTGGGGGAGTCGACGCACAATTTACCCCCTTCCGCGGGGTGGGCGCGATTGGACGTTTTGTCCTATCGCAAGGACAAACGGCCTTGCCTATGCTTTGATAGCGCCATCCCGCGCCCGCGACGCGCCTTCAGCCAGGATATCCTCCATGTCCGCCCAATTCCCCGCTGCCACCGACCACGACCACGGGCGCCAGGCCAGCCACGAAGTGGCCCCGGGCGAGATCGCGGTCGGGGTGGTGATCGGCCGCGCGTCCGAGAACTTCGACTTCTTCGTGTACGGCATCGCCTCGGCGCTGGTGTTCCCGAAGGTGTTCTTCCCGTTCGCCGATCCCCTGACCGGCGCGCTGTACTCGTTCGCCATCTTCGCGCTGGCGTTCGTGGTGCGCCCGCTGGGCACCGCGCTGTCGATGCAGGTGCAGCGCCGCTGGAGTCGCGGCACCAAGCTCACGGTGGCGCTGTTCATGCTGGGCGTGGCCACCGCCGGGATCGCCTTCCTGCCGGGCTACGCCACTCTCGGCGGCACCGCCATCGTGCTGCTGGCGCTGTTCCGGATGCTGCAGGGCATGGCGATGGGCGGCTCCTGGGACGGCCTGCCGTCGCTGCTGGCGCTGAACGCACCGAAGCAGCGCCGCGGCTGGTACGCCATGCTCGGCCAGCTCGGCGCGCCCGTCGGCTTCATCGTGGCGGCCTCGCTGTTCGCCTACCTGATCGCCAGCCTCTCGCCCGAGGATTTCCACGACTGGGGCTGGCGCTATCCGTTCTACGCTGCCTTCGCCATCAACGTGGTGGCGCTGTTCGCGCGCCTGCGGCTGGTGGTGACCCGCGAGTACGAGCAGGAGATGGATCAGAGTGATCTCGAGCCGGTGCCGCTGCGCGAGCTGGTCGAGGTCAAGGGCCGCCACGTGGTGATCGGCGCCTTCGCCCCGCTGGCCAGCTACGCGCTTTTCCATATCGTCACCATCTTCCCGCTGTCGTGGGTGCTGCTGTTCGCCAAGCAGTCGATCGTCAGCCTGCTGTGGGTGCAGGTGCTGGGCGGATTCCTGGCGATCGGCGGGGTGCTGGCCTCGGGCGTGATCGCCGACCGCTTCGGCCGCGTGCCCACCCTCGGCGGGCTGGCGCTGGCGATCGCGATGTTCAGCGGCTTCGCGCCGACCCTGCTGGGCGGCGGCGAGCTGGCGCAGGATGCGTTCATCCTGATCGGCTTCCTGCTGCTGGGGCTGTCCTACGGCCAGTCCTCTGGCGCGGTGACCCGCAACTTCGGCGCGCGCTACCGCTACACCGGCGCCGCGCTCAGCACCGATTTCGCGTGGCTGATCGGCGCCGCCTTTGCGCCGCTGCTGGCGCTGTGGCTGTGCGCCAACTTCGGGCTGGCCTTCCTCGGCGCCTACCTGCTGTCCGGGGCGATCAGCACCTTCCTGGCGCTGCTGGTCCACCAGCGCATCAAGCGCGCCGAGGCGCAGGCCTGAGCCCGGTGCCGGACGCGCGGCAGGCCGTTCCCGCCATGGAGGCGAACGCGGACGAGGAAGTCCAGCTGCGCAAGCTGCGCTGGCGCTGTCGGCGCGGCATGCGCGAGCTGGACCAACTGCTCGAGCGCTGGCTGGAGCGCCGGTGGCGGCAAAGTCCGACCCACGAGCGCGAGGTGTTCCTGCGCCTGCTGGACTGCGAGGACGACAGACTCTGGCGCTGGTTCCTTGGCCATGAAACGCCCCCGGATGCCGACCTCGCCAGCCTCATCCAGCACATCCGCCAGCTGCCGGTTTGAATGGCGGCCCTCCCGCCTGGGCCAGGCCGTATTGCTCGGCCTGGCGGGCCTGGGCGCGTTCTGCGTGCTGGCCTGCGACCTGCCCGCCGCGCTGGCCTGGCCTGGCGCGCTGCTGGTGGCCGCGGGCGCAGGCGTGCAGTTGCGCCGCTATCGGCGGTTGTCGGCCTGCGTGGTGGAGATCGCGCCCGCAGCCGGCATTGCGCGCTGCGACGGCCGGCCGCTGCAGTCGCTGCGCCTGCGCGGGCCACTGACATTCGTCGGTTGGCGGCAGGCGGATGGCCGCCGCGCATGGCGGCTGTTCTGGCCGGACCAGCTGGATGCCGCGCAGCGACGTGAACTGAAGCTGGCGCTGCGCCGCCCGGCGGCTGCCGCGGGCGCGGCTTCGATGGCACGATAGCTGGATACCTGACGAAGAGCCGCGATGTTCAGACCCCTTCCTGTCGCCATCGGCCTGCGCTACCTGCGCGCCAAGCGCCGCAACGGCTTCATCTCGTTCATCTCGCTGGCCTCGATCCTCGGCATCGCGCTGGGCGTCACCGCGCTGATCACCACCCTGGCGGTGATGAGCGGCTTCCAGAAGGAAATCCGCGACCGCATGCTGGGCATGGCGGCGCATGCCACCGTCAGCGGCTACGGGCAGCCGCTGCAGGACTGGCGGCATGCGGTGCAGGTGGCGATGGCCGATCCGCGGGTGGCCGGGGCCGCGCCCTACATCGAGAAGGAAGCGCTGATCTCCGGCGCCGACAACCAGCCGGCGATGCTGCGCGGGGTGGACCCGGCGCAGGAAGGCACGGTGTCGGTGCTGCCGGCGAAGATGGTGCAGGGCACGCTGGCGCAGCTCACGCCGGGCAGCTTCAACATCGTGCTGGGCAAGGAGCTGGCGCTGTGGCTGGGGGTGTCGGTGGGCGACGACGTGATCGTCACCCTGGCCGATTTCCGCAGCACCCCGGTGGGCGGGGTGCAGACCATGAAGCGGTTCCGGGTCAGCGGCATCTTCGAGGCCGGCTACAACGAATTCGACAAGGGCCTGGCGGTGGTCAACCTGGCCGACCTGCAGCGCGTGCTGCGGATGGGCGATGGCGTCACCGGGGTGCGCCTGAAGCTGCACGACATGGACCAGGCCTTCGACGTGGCGCGCACGCTGGCGCTGAAGCTGAAGGGGCCGTACCGGGTCAGCGACTGGACCCAGGACAACGCCAACCTGTTCCGCGCGCTGAAGATGGAGAAGACGGTGATGGGCATCCTGCTGTCGCTGATCGTGGCGATGGGCGCATTCAACCTGGTGTCCTCGCAGGTGATGCTGGTGACCGACAAGCAGGCCGACATCGCCATCCTGCGCACCCTCGGCCTGACCCCGGGGCAGGTGATGCGGGTATTCATGGTGCAGGGCAGCCTGATCGGGATCATTGGCACCGTGGCCGGCGTCATCGGCGGCATCCTGCTCACCCTCAACCTCAACCGCATCCTGCAGGCGATCGAATCGCTGTTCGGGGTGCAACTATTGCCGGAGGACGTGTACTACATCACCGGGCTGCCCACCGACATGCAGGCCCACGACGTGGTGGTGATCGTGCTGGTGGCGCTGGCGATGGCGTTCATCGCCACCCTGTACCCGGCCTGGCGCGCGGCGCGCACGGCCCCGGCGGAGGCGCTGCGCTATGAGTGAGCAGCAGGCACCCGCGCCGGCAGCGCAGGCCGTCCCCGGCGAGGCGGTGATCCGCGCCGAGCGGCTCGGCAAGACCTACGCCGAAGGCACGCTTCACACGCCGGTGTTCGACGGGCTGGAGTTCGCCGTGCACGCCGGCGAGACGGTCGCCATCCTCGGCGCGTCCGGGGCCGGCAAGAGCACCCTGCTGCACCTGCTGGGTGGGCTGGACGTGCCCACCGCCGGCGAGGTGTACGTGGCCGGGCAGAAGATGAGCGCGCTGTCGGACGCCGCGCGCGGCCGCCTGCGCAACCGCGCGCTGGGCTTCGTGTACCAGTTCCACCACCTGCTGCCCGAATTCAGCGCGCTGGAGAACGTGATGATGCCGGTGCTGCTGGCCGGGCGGCCGCCGGACGAGGCGCGCGTGCGCGCCTGCGCGATGCTGGACGCGGTCGGGTTGGGCCACCGGCTGGCGCACAAGCCGGGTGAGCTGTCCGGCGGCGAGCGCCAGCGCACCGCGGTGGCGCGTGCGCTGGTCAACCATCCGGCCTGCGTGCTTGGCGACGAACCCACCGGCAACCTCGACGAGCGCACCGCGGCGCATGTGTTCGAACAGATGCTGGAACTCAACCGCGTGCAGCGCACCAGCCTGGTGCTGGTGACCCACGACCGCGGACTGGCGCGCCGGCTGGACCGGGTGCTGGAGCTGCACGAGGGGCGCCTGCGCCCGCTGGCGCATTCCGAAGTGTAAGCGTGGGTGTGAGCGCGGGAGGGGGCGTGCGAGGGTGATTGCCCCCGCCCGCAGGCCGCCCCGGTAAAACCCCGACCCCGGCGCGCGCCATCCGCCGAGCGACGCGCGGATGGCCGCGGCCGAGACTGCCGCGATGGCACCCCCGATCGCGGCCCCGGCATCCCCCACGGCATCCGCCTCCGCGGCATCGCCACTCCCGCGCCGGCCATGGCCGGTGATTACGGCGATCCCGGTGGCCCCGTTCGGGTCGGCCAGCGCGGCGATGCTGCTGGCCGGGGTCGGTGCCGTATTGGCGCTGCCGTCGCTGCCGCGCTGGCCATTGCTGGCCGTTGCCGGCGTGCTGGGCCTGGGCCTGTTCCTGCGGGGCGGCATCGCGCGCCTGGTTGGCGGGTTCCTGCTCGGCCTCGCTTACGCGGGGCTGCAGGCCGCGGCGGTCCTGGCGGCGCAGCTGCCGCCGCCGCTGCAGGGGCAGGTGGTACGGCTGCAGGGGCAGGTGCTGGAACTGCCGGTGCACGAGCCGCGCCGGACCCGGTTCCTGTTCCAGCTGGACGATGCGGCCACGCTGCCGCCGGCGCTGCGTGGGCAGCGCCTGCGCCTGGCCTGGTACGAGGACGATCCGCGCCCGCGCCTGCAGTTGCGCGCCGGCAGCCGCTGGGTGCTGCAGGCGCGCCTGCGCGCCCCGCGCGGACTGCGCAATCCCGGCGGAGGCGATGCCGAGATGTACGCGCTAGGCGCGCGCATCGCCGCCAACGGCACCCTGCAGAAACCGGCGACGGCACGGCGGCTGGCGGCCCCGGCCGGGATCGACGCCTGGCGCGAGGACATGAGCAAGCGCATCGCCGCGGCGGTGCCCGGGTCTTCCGCGCGCTACGTGCAGGCGTTGGCGCTGGGCGATACCCGCGCGCTCGACACCCGCGACTGGACGCGCCTGCGTGCAGCCGGGCTGACCCATCTGATCGCGATTTCTGGCTTCCATGTCGGGCTGGTGGCGGGGTTCTGCGCGCTGCTGGCGGGCGCGCTGTGGTGGCTGTGGCCGCCGCTCTGCCGCTGGCTGCCGCGGCCGTTCGCGGCCGGGGCAGGGGCGGTGCTCGGGGCCTTCGGCTACGCGCTGCTGACCGGGATGGCGGTGCCCACCGTGCGCACCGCGGTGATGATCGCGGTGCTGGTGCTCGCGCGCTGGCTGCGGCGGCGTTTGGGGATGGCCGATGCGCTGGCGCTGGGCGCGTGGGTGCTGCTGGCGCTGGACCCGCTGGCGGTGCTCGGGGCCGGGTTCTGGCTCAGCTTCGCCGGGGTGGCCTGGCTGCTGTGGTGCCTGCCGGAGGGCGATGGCCGCGGCTGGCGTGGCCTGCTGGGCGGCTTTCTCGCGGCGCAGGGGGTGGCCAGCCTCGGGCTGCTGCCGCTGTGCGTGGTGCTGTTCGGGCAGGCATCCCTGGCGGGGCCGCTGGCGAACGTGGTGGCGGTGCCGTGGTGGAGCCTGGTGGTGGTGCCGCTGAGCCTGCTGGGGGTGCTGGCCGAGACTCTGCACGCGGGCTGGGGGGCGTGGTGCTGGCAGGCCTCGGCCGCCTGCTTCGACCTGTCGTGGCCGCCGTTGGCGGCGATCGCGGACAGCCCGCTGGCGCTGGCCTGGCTGCCGCAGGCGCGCTGGTATGCCTTGCCGCTGGCCCTGCTCGGGGCGCTGTGGCTGCTGCTGCCGCGCGGGCTGCCCGGGCGCTGGCTGGGGCTGCTGCTGTGGCTGCCGCTGCTGCTCCCGCCGCGCGAGCTGCCGGCCACGGGCGAGGCGGAGCTGGTGGTCATCGACGTCGGCCAGGGCCTGTCGGTGCTGGTGCGCACCGCCGGGCACGCGCTGCTGTACGACATGGGGCCGGCGCAGGCGGACGGGTTCGACGCCGGCGAGCGCGCGGTGGTGCCGGCCCTGCACGCGCTGGGCGTGCGCCGCCTCGACCTGGCGATGATCAGCCACGGCGACAACGACCATGCCGGCGGGCGCGAGGCGGTGGCGGCGGCGTTCCCGCTGCCGCGGGTGCTGGCGCCCGAGGGCAGCCCGGCACGCGGCGATGCGCCCTGCCTGGCGGGCCAGCAATGG
>JBKBXH010000052.1:0-7278 GCA_046313655.1 Thermomonas sp.
CGCCGCATCGAAGACGTGGCCGTAGGCGAACGCCTGCACGCGAGCGTCACCGACGGCCAGCTGCTGCTGCGGGTGGAAGGACGCGAACCGTGCAAACGAGGGCCGCGGTAACGCCCGCCGGCGGATCGCTCAGGCCGCCGGCAGCGGCACCGGCGGGCTGAACAGGAAGCCCTGCCCGCAGCCGCAGCCGAGCGCCTGCAGGCGCTCGCGCTGGTGGCGGGTCTCCACCCCTTCCGCGATCAGCTCGATGCCGAGGCTGCCGGCCAGCGCCACGATGGCGCGGATCACCGCCACGCTCTCGGTGCTGGACTCGCCTTCCAGCCCGGCCACGAAGCTGCGGTCGATCTTCAGGCTGGCGATCGGGAAGCGGTGCAGGTAGGACAGCGCCGAGAACCCGGTGCCGAAATCGTCCAGCTGCGCCAGCACCCCGTGCCGCTTCAGCAGGGCCAGGCATTCCAGCGTGCGCGGCGCATCGTCCAGCAGCGCCACCTCGGTGATCTCCACCCGGATCCGCGCCGGCGCCACCCCGGCCTGGTCCAGCAGGGCCAGCAGGCGGTCGGCGAAATCCGGGGCGCGGAAATGCCGCGGCGAAACGTTGATGGCGACATAGCCGGGCAGCACGTCGCGCGCCACGTCGTCGATCACCCTCGCGTACATCAGCCAGTCGATCTGCTCGATCAGGCCACTGTCCTCGCCCACGTCCAGGAACTCGCCGGGCACCAGCAGCCCGTGGTGCTCGTGGCGCCAGCGCAGCAGCGCCTCGTGGCCGACCGGCATCCCGGTCTGCATGTCCACGATCGGCTGGTAGTAGGGCACGAAGCGCTCGGCCTGGATCGCGCGCCGCAGGTCCATCTCCATGTCCAGGCTGCGCATCGCCTCGCGGTGCATCTGCTCGTCGAACATCGCGCAGCGGTCGCGTCCGTCGCCCTTGGCGCGGTACATCGCGGCGTCGGCGTCGCGCAGCATCTCCTCGCCGCTGTGGTAGCGCGGGTGCCACAGGGCGATGCCGATGCTGGCGCTGGGGAACAGCTCGCGCCCGGCCACCCACACCGGCGCGTTGAGCGCGGCCAGCACGCGCACGCCCAGCTCCTCGGCCATGCCCGGGCCGTCCAGCCCTTCCGCCAGGATCGCGAACTCGTCGCCGCCCAGGCGCGCGACCACGTCCTGGCTGCGCACGCTGGCCACGATCCGGCGCCCGGCCTCCACCAGCAGCTCGTCGCCGACCGCATGGCCAACGCTGTCGTTGACCAGCTTGAAGCGGTCCAGATCCATGAACAGCACTGCGAAGCAGGCCTCCGGCTGGCTGCGCGCATCCGCGATCGCGCGCGCCAGGCGTTCCAGCAGCTGCAGGCGGTTGGGCAGCCCGGTCAGCGCGTCGTGCATGGTCTGGTGGATCAGCTTGCGCTCCACCCGCATGCGCTCGCCGATCTGCTCCACCAGCTCGGCATTCGCCTCGGCCAGCTCGCGGGTGCGCTCGCTGACGCGCTGCTCGAGGCTGGCATGCGCCTGCACCAGCCGGTCCTGCGCCTGCTTGCGCGCCAGGCTGCTGCCGATGTGGAAGGAAACGAAGGTCAGCAGGTCCTGGTCGCGCAGGCTGAACATGATGTCGGTGGAGTAGCTCTGCACCGCGATCACGCCGACCACCTTGTCGTCGCGCATCAGCGGCACGCCCAGCCAGCAGTGCGCCATGCTGCCGTGGGTGCGCACCTTGCCCTCGGCCTCCAGCGCCATGATCTTCTCGCGGTCGGCCAGCAGCGGCATGCCGGTGCGGATCACGTATTCGGTCAGCCCCGCGGCCAGCCGGCGCGGCCGGCGCTCGGGATCGCGCTCGTCCACCGAGTACGGGAACTCCAGCATGCTGCCGTCGTCGGACAGGGTGGCGATGTAGAAGTTGTGGGCGTACACCAGCTCGCTGACGGTGTCGTGCACCTCCGCGAAGAACTGCGCCAGGGTGTCGCTGGTCATCGACAGCTCGGCGATCCGGAACAGCGCGCGCTGGATCTCCTGCACCCGCTGGCGCTCGTACACCTCGACCTGCAATTCCTCGTTGGCGCGCTGCAGCTCGGCGGTGCGCTCGGCCACCCGCGCCTCCAGGCGATTGCGCGCCTCGCGCCGCTCCAGCGCGGTCAGCACGTGCTGCGCCACGTAGGCCAGCAGTACGCGGTCGTCCTCGGAATACACCTCGGCCTGGCGGTAGCTCTGCACCACCAGCGCGCCGGCCACGCGGTCGTCGCGGCGCATCGGCACGCCCAGCCAGTCGGCGCTGTCGGGGCCGGAGTTCTCGTTGAACGGAATGCCGTGGCGCTCGCGCAGCTCGCGCGACGGCCCGCGCATGGTCTCACCGGTGCGCAGCAGGCGGATGGTCAGGCTGTCGTCGCTGTCGGCGACCGCGATCTCACTGTCCGGATCGTTGACCCACGGGTCCAGCTGGTCCACGAAGTACGGGAAGCGCATCGTCTGCCGGCGCGCGTCGTAGAGCACGATGTAGAAGTTCTCGGCATACATCAGCTCGCCGACGATCGCGTGCACCCGGCGCAGCATCACCGGCAGCGCGAGATTGCTGCCGGCGAGGTCGGCGATCTCGTACAGCGCCTGGCGCAGCAGCTCGGAACGCTGCAGCGAGGCGATGGTGTCGGCGGCCAGCTCCAGCTGCAGCGCCTGCTCCACCTGCTGGCGGGCGGCGGCCAGCCAGCCCTGCACCGCGGTTTCCGGCCAGCCCGCCGGGCGCTCGGCCAGCACTTCCAGATGCGACTCGCGCGGGCCCTGCCAGGCCTGGCGCAGCAACTCCGGTGCCTGCGGCTCGCCTGCCGGGGTGGTATCGCTGCCCTCGCCCAGCGCAGGCTGCCGCCATGCCACCTGCACCCGCGCGCCCTCCGGCAAGGCCTGGGCCAGGCGCTCCGCGATCCCGGCGAGCACGCCGGGGGCACGGGGCTGCGCGGAGGCCGCGCGCGCCGGCGGGATGGCTGTCAAGGAAGCATTCATCTTTCCCCATATTGCCTGCATCCACGCGCCCGCGCCATCCGCCATCCGTCGCGTGCGCAGGCATCCCCGCGCACCGGCCGCGGGCGGTCGGCGGGGGGCTAGAATGCCGGCATGACTCCTCCTGCGACGGCGCGTGCCAAGGCGCCCCTCGGTTCCCTGCGCGCACTCTGGCCATTCGTGCGCCGCCATCGCGCCCTGTTCCTGGCCTGGCTGCTGGCGCTGGGCATCTCCTCCGCCGCCTCGCTGAGCCTGCCGGTGGCATTTCGCACCATGATCGACCACGGCTTCCGCAGCGGCGCCAGCGGCGAGGTGGACCGCGCCTTCCTGCTGCTGTTCGCGGTCGCGCTGGTGCTGGCGGTGGCGACCGCGGCACGCTTCTTCTTCGTCTCCCTGCTCGGCGAGAAGGTGGTGGCCGATCTGCGCACGCAGCTGTACGCGCACCTGATCGCGCTGGACGCCGAGTTCCACGACCGCACCCGCAGCGGCGAGCTGGTCTCGCGCCTGACCGCGGACGTGGAGCTGATCCGCAACCTGGTCGGCAGCGTGATGTCGATCGCCCTGCGCAGCAGCATCACCGCGATCGGCGCGCTGGTGATGCTGTTCGTCACCAGCCCGCGGCTGGCGGCGTGGGCGCTGCTCGGCATCCCGGCGGCGGTGCTGCCGGTGGTGCTGGGCGCGCGCCGCATCCGCAAGGTCGCGCGCCACAGCCAGGACAAGGTGGCCGAGGCCAACGCGCTGGCCAGCGAGACCCTGGGCGCGGTGCGCACGGTGCAGGCGCACGCGCGCGAGGCCTACGAGCGCGGCCGCTTCGCGCAGGCGGTGGCGCACGCGGTGGGTGTGGCGCGGCGGCGGATCGGCGCGCAGGCGCTGATGACCGGCGCCACCATCACCCTGTTCTTCGGCGCGATCTCGCTGGTGCTGTGGTCGGGCGCGCACGACGTGATCGCCGGCCGCATGAGCGCCGGCACCCTGCTGCAGTTCGTGCTGTACGCGGTGTTCGGCGGCGGCTCGGTGGCGGCGCTGGCGGAGGTCTGGAACGAGCTGCAGAAGGCCGCCGGCGGCATGGGCCGGATCGACGACCTGCTGCGCGAGCGCCCGGCGATCACCGCGCCGGCCTCGCCGCGCGCGCTGCCGCGGCCGCTGCGCGGCGAGATCGCGTTCGAGGCGGTGACCTTCCACTACCCGCAGCATCCCGAGCGCCCCGCCCTGCGCGACTTCAGCCTGCGCATCGCACCCGGCGAGACGGTCGCGCTGGTCGGCCCGTCCGGCGCCGGCAAGAGCACCGTGCTGGCGCTGCTGCTGCGCTTCCACGACCCGCAGGCCGGCCGCATCCGGGTGGACGGCATCGACCTGCGCGAGGTCGATCCGGTGCAGCTGCGCGAGGCGATCGGGCTGGTGCCGCAGGCGCCGGTGATCTTCGCCGCCAGCGCGCAGGACAACATCCGCTACGGCCACCTGGAGGCCGGCGATGCCGCGGTGGAGCTGGCGGCGCGGCGCGCGGAGGCGGACGAGTTCATCCGCGCGCTGCCGCAGGGCTACGCCACCGAGCTGGGCGAGCGCGGCGCGCGCCTGTCCGGCGGCCAGCAGCAGCGCATCGCGATCGCGCGCGCGCTGCTCAAGGACGCCCCGGTGCTGCTGCTGGACGAGGCCACCTCGGCGCTGGACGCGCAGAGCGAGCGCGCGGTGCAGGTCGCGCTGGAGCACCTGATGACCGGGCGCACCACGCTGGTGATCGCGCACCGGCTGGCCACCGTGCTGCGCGCCGACCGCATCGTGGTGATGGACGCCGGACAGGTGGTGGCGGAAGGCACCCACGCGCAGCTGCTGGCCCAGGGCGGGCTGTACGCCGAGCTGGCGAAACTGCAGTTCCTGGACTGATTCCGGAATCAGGCGCGGAATCGACTTGGCGCAGAATCAGCGGCCGAATCGACACCACATCACCCCTGCGCGGATGCCCGGATGCCCGCCGGCCGAAGGTGGGCATCCCGCCCCGGCCGGGGACGCGGCGGGCTTACTTCTGCTTCCAGCTGCCGCCGGACTGGTACCACCAGCCCGGGCGCGCGCTGGCGATCCACTGGCGCGCGAACACCGCGCGGATCTGGTCTTCCCACTCGGGATGGCCGTTGGCCACCGCCACCTCGCGGTACACCGCCTTGCGGTCGCGGTTGTCGTCGGCCACCGCCGAGTTCAGCGCCACCCGGTCCTTCAGGTCCACCTTCGAGGGATCGCGCACGCTGATGTAGCCGTCCTCGGTGAAGCCCAGCGCGCCACTGTCGAAGCCGGCGCGCAGGCTGGCATTGAAGCGGGCCTCCATGCGCGCCTGGATGGCCTGGATCGCCGGGGTCTTGATAGTGATGTCGGGCGCCGCCTGCGCCTGCGCGCTGCCGATGCCCACCAGCACCCAGGGATCGAAGCCGGACAGGTCGGCGCGGATGCGGCGCCCGAGCATCGCCATGCCGCCACCGCCGGCGGGCGGCATCTCCTTCACTTCGACCTTGTCGGCGTCCTTGATGACCTTCTCGACGAACTCCTTGGCCGCTTCCTTGGCCTCGGCCGCCGGGAAGTACACGTTGATCGTCACGCAGGCGCTGAGCAGCAACGCCCCCGCCACCGGCACGCCCATCCACTGCTTCATGGTCCGTCTCCCTCGTTGCTGTGCTGCGTCAATGAATCACCGGCGCCACGTCGCCCTTGCCCGCGGCCATCAGGCGCTCGACCAGGGTGGACCAGTCCACCGCGCGGTTGTGGCCCACCACGTCCAGCCGCGGCAGGCCCTGGCCTTCGACGATAGTAAAAGCGTTGCCTTCTGAATGCAGGCCAGACATGGCGCAGATCTGGTTCTCCAGCCGGCAGCCGATGCCGATCCGGCGGTAGCCGAAATCCTGGAACAGCGCGATCAGCTTGCCTTGCAGGGTCTGCACGAACGAGGCCCCGCCCACGCTGCCGATGTCCTGCACCGCGCGCTGGCTGATCCGCCGGCGCACGCCCGGCGCGTCGGCGGTGGCCAGCCAGGCATCGAACGCCACCGGGGTCCAGTCCACCAGGCGCAGGCCCTCGATGCGGCCGTCCAGGCGCCCGGTGATGCTGCCGAAGCCCAGCACCTCGGTCAGCCGCAGCAGGTCCAGCCCGCGCAGGGAGATATCGGCGCCAAGGCTGGGCGCCGTGCCGAACGGGCGCTCCAGCACCAGCGACGAGAACGCCACCTGGCCATCGAACAGGCCCAGCTGCAGCCCGCCCTCGAACGCGATGCGGTCCTGCGCGTAATGCGCATGCGGGATGTCGCCGCTCAAGCGGCCCTGGAACGGCGGCAGCCCCAGCGCCTGCGAGATCTGGCCGAAATCGACCTCGGCCAGGCGCAGGCCGAAGCGGATGTCCATGCCCTCGCCCGCGCGCGGCGGCCGGATCACCACGTCGCGCAGCGCCAGGCGGCCGCCCATCAGCGGCACCGCGACCGTGCCCGGTGCGCGCAACTCGCCGTCCGCGCTGGACAGCGGCAGGCGCGCGGCGCCGAACTTCAAGCCGTACAGCTGGCCGCCCTGCCATTCGAGCGCGCTGGCCACCGGCGCGCCGGCGGAATAGCGCAGGTCGCCCTGCAGGTGGTCGAACACGAAGCGGCCGGCCGGGTCGCGCACGTCCACCTGGCGCAGGTTCGCCGCCACCGCCTGCAGCTGCCCATCCTGCACCTGCGCCTGCACCGACAGGCCGCCATGCAGGTCCACCCCGCCCAGCCCGGCCAGGCCCATCCAGCCCGACAGGTAGCGCGGCTTGAACGGCGTGAGGTCGTCGCTGCGGGCCTGCACCGACAGGCTGTCGAGATTGCCCTCGGCATCCAGCGCCGCCTGCGCGGTGGCCGCCAGCACCGCGCCGTCATCCCAGGCGATGCGCGGCAGCACCCACCCGCCGCGGCCTGCGCGGATCGCCTCCAGCTGCAGGCCGACCGGGGTCTGCGGCAGCGCCACGTAGGTGTTGCCGGCCAAGAATTCGCCGCCCTGCAGGGTCGCTTCCACGCGCGCGCGGATCGCCTCCGGCGCGCTGCGGTAGTGCAGCTGCACGCGCGCGCCGAGGCCTTCGCCGACGAAGCTGGCATCGCCCTTCTGCCCCCCGGCGGCGGCAAGCTGCAGGGGGCCATCGCCCTGCAGCGCGCGCGCCTCCGCCTGCAGCCGCTCCGCCTCCAGTGCGCGCTGGCCGTGTGATAGCCGGGACTGCTCCATCTCCTCAATCCGGCGCCGCACCTCCGCCTCCAGCCGCTGCCGCATGTCCGCCTCTGCCTCTGCACGCGCGCGAATGGCAGCCGCC
>JBKBXH010000053.1:0-7142 GCA_046313655.1 Thermomonas sp.
CTGAGCGCGCTGGCGCGCCGCGCGGGCGAGCTGGGCCTGAACTCCGCGCCCGAGGGGGCGGCGGCGCGCGAGCGCCTGCGCGAGAGGGGCCAGCGCAACGCGCTGCGCGAGGCGCTGGAGCAGGGCGGCTACGACTGCGCGATCGGCGGCGCCCGCCGCGACGAGGAGAAATCGCGCGCCAAGGAGCGCATTTTCAGCTTCCGCACCGCGCAGCACCGCTGGGAGCCGAAGAACCAGCGCCCGGAGCTGTGGAGCCTGTACAACACCCGCATCCACAAGGGCGAGTCGGTGCGCGCGTTCCCGATCTCGAACTGGACCGAACTGGACGTGTGGCTGTACATCCTGCGCGAGGGCATCGCGCTGCCGCCGCTGTACTTCGCGAAGGTGCGCCCGGTGGTGGAGCGCGACGGCGTACTGATCATGGTGGACGACGCGCGCATGCCACTGCGCGAGGGCGAGGTGCCGCAGCAGAAGAAGGTGCGCTTCCGCACGCTGGGCTGCTACCCGCTGACCGGCGGGGTGGAGTCCGGGGCCGAGACCACCGCGCAGGTGGTGGCCGAGGTGCTGGCCGCGCGCACCTCCGAGCGCCAGGGCCGGGTGATCGACCACGACCCGGCCGATTCGATGGAGAAGAAGAAGCAGGAGGGCTACTTCTGATGCACATGCAGGACGCCGAGGCGCAGGTGGCCGACTACCTGCGCCAGCACGAGCACAAGCAGCTGCTGCGCTTCATCACCTGCGGCAGCGTGGACGACGGCAAGAGCACCCTGATCGGCCGCCTGCTGCACGACACCCGCCGCCTGCTGGACGACCAGCTGCACGCGCTGGAGGCCGACAGCCGCCGCCACGGCACCCAGAACGGCGAGATCGACTTCGCCCTGCTGGTGGACGGGCTGGCCGCCGAGCGCGAGCAGGGCATCACCATCGACGTGGCCTACCGCTTCTTCGACACCGAGCGCCGCAAGTTCATCGTCGCGGACTGCCCGGGGCACGAGCAGTACACCCGCAACATGGCCACCGGCGCCTCCACCGCCGACCTCGCGGTGGTGCTGGTGGACGCGCGCAAGGGCCTGCTCACCCAGACCCGCCGGCACAGCTACATCGTGTCGCTGCTGGGCATCCGCCACGTGGTGCTGGCGGTCAACAAGATGGACCTGGTGGACTACAACCCGGCGGTGTTCGCGCGGATCGAGGAAGCCTACCGCGCGCTGGCCGCGCAGCTGGGCATCGCGCGGGTGGATGCCGTGCCGCTGTCGGCCCTGCGCGGCGACAACATGACCGCGCGCTCGCCGGCGATGCCGTGGTACGACGGCCCGGCGCTGCTGGAACTGCTGGAAACGGTGCCGATCGCGCGCGAACGCGGCGATGCGCCGTTCCGGATGCCGGTGCAGTGGGTGTGCCGGCCCGACCAGGACTTCCGTGGCTTCGCCGGCACCGTGGCCTGCGGGCGGGTGGCGCCGGGCGACGAAGTGGCGGTGCTGCCGTCCGGGCGGCGTTCGCGGGTGGCGCGGATCGTCACCGCCGGCGGCGATCTGGCGCAGGCGGTGGCCGGGCAGTCGGTGACGCTGACGCTGGCGGATGAAGTCGATGCCAGTCGCGGCGACGTGATCGCCACCGCCGCCGCGCCGGCCGAGGTGGCCGACCAGTTCGCGGCGCACCTGCTGTGGATGGGCGATGCGCCGCTGCTGCCGGGGCGGCCCTACCTGCTGAAGCTGGGCACGCGCACGGTCGGCGCCTCGGTCACCGAGATCAAGCACAAGATCGACGTGAACACCCAGGACGCACTGGCGGCCAAGCACCTGGAACTGAACGAGGTCGCGGTGTGCAACCTGCACCTCGACCAGCCGGTGGCGTTCGCGCCGTATGCCGAGGACCGCACCCTCGGCGGCTTCATCCTGATCGACCGCCAGAGCAATGCCACGGTGGCCGCCGGCACCCTCGATTTCGCGCTGCGCCGCGCCGCCAACATCCACTGGCAGCACCTGGACGTGGACAAGGCCGCGCGCGCCCGCGCCAAGCACCAGCCGCCGCGCTGCGTGTGGTTCACCGGGCTGTCCGGCGCCGGCAAGTCCACCATCGCCAACCTGGTGGACCGCAAACTGCTGGCCCTGGGCCGGCACGCCTACGTGCTGGACGGCGACAACGTCCGCCACGGCCTCAACAAGGACCTCGGCTTCACCCCGGAGGACCGGGTGGAGAACATCCGCCGGGTGGCCGAGGTGGCCAGGCTGATGACCGACGCCGGGCTGATCGTGTTGGTCAGCTTCATCAGCCCGTTCCGCGCCGAACGCGAGATGGCGCGCCGGCTGTTCGAGCCAGGCGAGTTCCTGGAGGTGTTCGTGGACACCCCGCTGGAAGAGGTCGAGCGGCGCGACGTGAAGGGCCTGTACGCGAAGGCCCGGCGCGGCGAACTGCGCAACTTCACCGGCATCGATTCGCCCTACGAACCCCCGGAACACCCGGAACTGCACCTGCACACCAGCGGCGCCGACCCGGTGGCGCTGGCCGACCAGGTCGTCGCGGCGCTTGGGCTGGATGCCTGACGATGCCAGCAGCCCGCGCATGGCCCCAGCCTTGCGCAGGCGAGTGTTTCCAGTAGCCGGTCTAGGCTTGAACCGTCATCGGAAAACAGTAGGCGCGACGGATCCTGGCGCTGGCGAGCCGTCGACTGGATGGACGGTGGTTTGCAAGGACGTTACGAAGGGGCGGTGGGTACGTAGCGACGTGAGCGGGATGCAGCGGTGGTACCGGCGCCCGCTGTCCGGCATCAATGCGAGCATGGGCTTTTGGGGAAGGTCTGAACAACCCACCAAGCGCCCGTGATTTCGCGGCTTGAACGCCGGAATCGCGTCAATCCAGCCGGAATTCCCTGTTTTTCGCGTCGCCAGACGGGAGCTTTCCGTCCGGCGGACGCACTTACCCCACCGCCGGCCGCAATAGCCGGCGCGCCATCCACAGGTTCGACAGCGCGAACAAGGTCAGCACCTGCGCGCGGTTCTTCGCAAGGCCGCGATAGCGCATGTCGAGATGCGACTTCGGCCACCCGGGGCGGGGCGCCGATTTCTACTCACAAATCTACTCACACCATACGAAGATGCCCACGGACGTCGGTGAACGTTCGTGGGCATCGGATGTCGTGTAACTGATTGTTTCTGCGGATCTTTCGATCTGGTCCCGGTCATCCGTGGACGACGGGAGATCTTTCAGAGTGGCGCCCGAACTTGGACTCGAACCAAGGACCCCCTGATTAACAGTCAAGTGCTCTAACCGGCTGAGCTATTCGGGCAGGCCGCGAATTGTATGCGGCCTTTCCGGGAAGGGCAAGCCTCGCGTCCGTGCCTCCATCGGTGGGTGCGCCGGTCACGCCGGGCAGGCGGTGCCCGGGGCGGCGCGTTCGCTGCGCGGGCGGCCGACGTTGTTCACGACCACCCGTGCCAGCAGCTGGCCGCGTGGGTTGCAGATCGAGAGGGTGAGGTTGCTGCCGGCGCTGCTCCCGTCCGGCAGGTAGCGCAGCTGCTGGCGGCCGCCGCTGCCGGCGATGCGCAGGTGGCGGCTGGTGGGTGCCTGTTCGACCCGCAGGATGTCCTCGCCGGTGTCCGGGCGGCGGTTGCCGTCGTCGTCCACGAACAGCATCCAGCCGCCGCTCCAGTCGCCGCCGGACAGGCATTGGCTGCCGTCCGCGCTGGGGCAGAGCACGGTGCGGTGGTTGCGGCTGATCGCGGTGGCGCGCGCCAGCTGCATCTGGCTGGTGAGCGCGGAGACCGCCGCGTTGGCATGGTGGTGTTCGAGCAGGCCGGACAGCGAGGGCAGGGCGGCGCCGGTGGCGACCGCCAGGATCGCGCAGGCGAGGACGAGTTCGACCAGGGTGAAGCCGGCAGGGCGGTGCGGCATGGCGGTGCTCCGGTTCCGGGGTGCGCACAGGCTGCGCCACCGCGCGGTGGGCCGGGATCGGACGGCTTAGGTCGCGGGGGTCGGAAAATGCCCGCGCGCGGCGCCGGGGTTTTCCGTGCAGGCCGCGCTCATGGCGCGGGCGTACACTCAGCGGTTGCCTTCCGACGCGCCTGCCGATGAGCCAGCCTGTTCCCTCCGATCTCGACCTGAGCACCACGTCCGCCGGTTTCCAGCTGGTGGCGCCGTACCAGCCGGGGGGCGACCAGCCGCAGGCGATCGAGCGGCTGGTCGCCGGGTTCGAGGGCGGGCTGGCCGAGCAGGTGCTGCTGGGCGTCACCGGCTCGGGCAAGACCTACACCGTCGCGAACATGATCCAGCGGGTGCAGAAGCCGACCCTTGTGATGGCGCCGAACAAGACCCTGGCGGCGCAGCTGTACGGCGAGTTCAAGGCGTTCTTCCCGCACAACGCGGTGGAGTACTTCGTCAGCTACTACGACTACTACCAGCCGGAAGCCTACGTCCCGTCCAGCGATACCTACATCGAGAAGGACAGCGCGATCAACGACCACATCGAGCAGATGCGGCTGGCGGCGACCAAGGCGTTGCTGTCACGGCGCGACACGATCGTGGTGGCGTCGGTGTCGGCGATCTACGGTCTCGGCGCGCCCGAGGACTACCTGGCGATGCGGCTGATCCTCTCGCGCGGCGAGCGCATCGACCAGCGCGAGCTGCTGCGCCACCTGACCACGCTGCAGTACACCCGCAACGAGATGGCGCTGGACCGCGGCACCTTCCGCGTGCGCGGGGAGACCGTGGACGTGTTCCCGGCCGAATCCGACCTGGAGGCGCTGCGCATCGAGCTGTTCGACGGCGAGATCGAGCAGCTCTCGATGTTCGACCCGTTGACCGGCGAAATCCTGCGCCGCCTGCCGCGCTACACGGTGTATCCCAAGACCCACTACGCCACCCCGCGCGAGCGCACCCTGGGCGCGGTGGACACGATCAAGGCCGAGCTGCGCGAGCGGCTGGAATACCTGTACGCGCACAACAAGCTGGTCGAGGCGCAGCGCCTGCAGCAGCGCACCCAGTTCGACCTCGAGATGATGGCCGAGGTGGGCTACTGCAACGGGATCGAGAACTACAGCCGCCACCTCACCGGGCGCGCGCCGGGCGAGCCGCCGCCGACCCTGTTCGACTACCTGCCGGCGGACGCGCTGCTGGTGATCGACGAGTCGCACGTGACCATTCCGCAGATCGGCGCGATGTTCAAGGGCGACCGTTCGCGCAAGGAGACGCTGGTGGAGTTCGGCTTCCGCCTGCCGTCGGCGCTGGACAACCGGCCGCTGCGCTTCGAGGAATGGGAGGCGCGCGCGCCGCGCAGCGTGTACGTCTCGGCCACGCCCGGCCCGTACGAGCTGCGCGAGGCCGGCGGCGAGGTCATCGAGCTGGTGGTGCGGCCGACCGGGCTGGTCGATCCCGAGGTGGAGATCCGCCCGGTGGCGACCCAGGTGGACGACCTGCTGTCGGAGATCCACGCGCGGGTGGCGCTGGGCGACCGCGTGCTGGTGACCACCCTGACCAAGCGCATGGCCGAGAACCTCACCGACTACCTCTCGGAGCACGGGGTGAAGGTGCGCTACCTGCATTCCGACGTGGACACGGTGGAGCGGGTCGAGATCATCCGCGACCTGCGCCTGGGCGTGTTCGACGTGCTGGTGGGCATCAACCTGCTGCGCGAGGGCCTGGACATGCCCGAGGTGTCGCTGGTGGCCATCCTCGATGCCGACAAGGAGGGCTTCCTGCGCAGCACCGGCTCGCTGATCCAGACCATCGGCCGCGCCGCCCGCAACCTGCGCGGCAAGGCCATCCTGTACGCCGACACCATCACCCGTTCGATGCAGGCGGCGCTGGATGAGACCGCGCGCCGCCGCCAGCGCCAGCTCGCGCACAATGCCGAGCACGGCATCGTGCCGCAGTCGGTGCAGCGCGCGGTGCGCGACGTGATGGAGGGCGCGCGCGCCGAGCCGGGCGAGCTGAAGGGGCGCGGCAAGGCGCGCCGGGTGGCCGAGCCGGAGCAGGAATACCTGCGGCTGGCGCCGGCCCAGCAGGCGGCCCGCCTGAAGGAGCTGGAGCAGAAGATGCACCAGCACGCGCGCGACCTGGAGTTCGAGGAGGCGGCGCGCGTGCGCGACCAGATCCGGCGCTTGCGCGAGGCCAGCCTGTGACCCCCGCCTGGCCCATTTCCGGGCGCTTGTCGGCGGTCGCGTTCCCGGGCTACAATCCGCGCCCCCGCACTGCGGGGATCACGGGCGGTTAGCTCAGCGGTAGAGCACTACCTTGACATGGTAGGGGTCACAGGTTCGAACCCTGTACCGCCCACCACGCGGACACCGCGTGGCAACGAATCCGGAGACAGGTGGCCCGCGGAAACGCCGGCCGAGCGTGCGACATGGACACTACCCGCATCCTGCGCTGACCCCGCCGACGCATTCGTGCCATCCCGCTTGAGTGGATCATCGAAAGGCGCCTCGGCGCCTTTCTGCGTTTCCGGCCCCGGCCTTCCCGCTTCGCCCGTTCCCGATCCCGCGCCCGGCCGCCTTTGCCCGGCCTTCCCGACAGAGCAGCTCCCATGATCTCGATCACGCTTCCCGATGGCTCCCAGCGCCAGTTCGATGCCCCGGTGACGGTCCAGGAGGTGGCGGCCTCGATCGGCGCCGGCCTCGCCAAGGCCACCCTGGCCGGCAAGGTCGATGGCCGCCTGGTCGATGCCAGCTACTGCATCGAGCACGACGCCAGCCTGGCCATCGTCACCGACAAGTCGCCGGAGGCGCTCGACATCTTGCGCCATTCCACCGCGCACCTGCTGGCGCAGGCCGTGCAGCGCCTGTACCCGGGCGCGCAGGTCACCATCGGTCCGGTGATCGACAACGGCTTCTATTACGACTTCGCCTACGAGCGCCCGTTCACCCCCGAGGACCTGCCGGCGATCGAAGCGGAGATGCACAAGATCGTGAAGGAAGCGCTGCCGGTCAGCCGCAGCGTGAAGTCGCGCGACGACGCGATCGCTTTCTTCAAGGGCCTGGGCGAGCACTACAAGGCCGAGATCATCGCCTCGATTCCGGCCGATGAAGAGCTCTCGCTCTACTCGCAAGGCGAGTTCACCGACCTCTGCCGCGGCCCGCACGTGCCGGGCACGGACAAACTGCGCGCGTTCAAGCTGATGAAAGTGGCCGGCGCCTACTGGCGCGGCG
>JBKBXH010000054.1:0-7134 GCA_046313655.1 Thermomonas sp.
GCACGGCGGCGAGGTGGTGGCGCAGGGCGACCTCGACGCCGTGCTGCGGGCGCCACGCTCGCTGACCGGGCAATACTTGTCGGGCAAGCGCAGGATCGAGGTCCCGGCGCACCGCCACGCGCCGAACCGCAAGCGCCTGCTGAAGCTCAAGGGCGCCAGCGGCAACAACCTGCAGGACGTGGACCTGGAGATCCCGGCCGGGCTGCTGACCTGCGTCACCGGTGTCTCCGGCTCCGGCAAGTCCACCCTCATCAACGACACCCTGTACGCGCTGGCCGCCAACGAGATCAACGGCGCCGCGCACACCCCGGAGGCGCACCGGGAGGTGGTCGGGCTAGACCTGTTCGACAAGGTGGTGGACATCGACCAGTCCCCGATCGGGCGCACCCCGCGCAGCAACCCGGCCACCTACACCGGCCTGTTCACCCCGCTGCGCGAGCTGTTCGCGCAGGTGCCGGAGGCGCGCGCCCGCGGCTACTCACCGGGCCGCTTCAGCTTCAACGTGCGCGGCGGCCGCTGCGAGGCCTGCCAGGGCGACGGCCTGATCAAGATCGAGATGCACTTCCTGCCCGACGTGTACGTTCCCTGCGACGTCTGCCAGGGCAAGCGCTACAACCGCGAGACACTGGAGATCCTCTACAAGGGCCACAGCATCCACGACGTGCTGGAGATGACGGTCGAAGACGCGCTGGAGCTGTTCGCGCCGGTGCCGGCGATCGCGCGCAAGCTGGAAACGCTGGTGGACGTGGGCCTGTCCTACATCAAGCTGGGCCAGAGCGCGACCACCCTGTCCGGCGGCGAGGCGCAGCGCGTGAAGCTGTCCAAGGAACTCAGCCGCCGCGACACCGGGCGCACCCTGTACATCCTCGACGAGCCCACCACCGGCCTGCACTTCCACGACATCGAGGCGCTGCTGGCGGTGCTGCACCGGCTGCGCGACGACGGCAACACGGTGGTGGTGATCGAGCACAACCTGGACGTGATCAAGACCGCGGACTGGATCATTGACCTCGGCCCGGAGGGCGGCCACCGCGGCGGCCAGATCATCGCCACCGGGACGCCGGAAGAAGTCGCCGCCAATCCGGCCTCGCACACCGGGCGGTTTCTTGCGCCTTTGCTCCAACGCGATCGGGCAAGCTCAACCGCCCGCCCCCGCAAGAAAACCTCGCCATGACTGCACCGCACGCCCCGTTCCGCACCCCGGTCACGCTGCGCTGGAGCGACCTGGACGCGTTCAACCACGTCAACAACGCGCGCTACCTGACCTTTCTGGAGCAGGCGCGCATCGAGTGGCTGGAAGGCATCGGCGACGCCTGGGTCACCGACGGGGCCGGGCCGGTGGTGGCCTCCCCCACCCTCAACTTCAAGGCGACGATCACCTACCCGGCCGACATCTTCGTGGAGCTGTTCGCGGAGAAGCTGGGCACCAGCAGCGTGGTGATCGGCCACCGCATCCTCGCCGCGGACGGCACCCTGCACTGCGACGGCCAGGTCGTGGTGGTGTGGATCGACCGCCGCAGCGGGCGCCCCACCCCGCTGCCGGACGGCGTGCGCCGCGCCGCCGAGACCCTGCTTCCGGCCTGACCGCCCGCGGCCTTTCCCGCCCACCGACGGAGCACCGCCATGTCCCTGATCACCACCCGCGTCCACGGCGACATCCACGAACTGCAGCTGGCGCGGCCGCCGGTCAACGCACTGGACCCGGCGCTGTGCCTGGCGCTGGTGCACGCACTGGAACACGCGCTGGCGCAGGACGCGCGTGGGATCGTGCTCAGCGGCGGGCCCAAGGTGTTTTCGGCCGGGCTGGACGTGCCCTACCTGCTGTCGCTGGGCGACGACCAGGACGCACTGCTGCAAGCCTGGTCGGTGTTCTTCCGCGCGGCGCGCGCGCTGGCCGCCTGCCCGGTGCCGGTGGCGGCGGCGATGGCCGGCCACGCCCCGGCCGGCGGCTGCGTACTGGCTCTGTGCTGCGACTACCGGGTACTGGCCGACGGCCCCTACCGGATCGGCCTGAACGAAACCCAGGTCGGGCTGGTCGCGCCGGAAGGCATCCAGGCCCTGCTGGCGCGCGTGGTCGGCGCGCACCGCGCCGAGCGCCTGCTGGTGGAGGGCGCAATGCCGGAGGCGCGCGAGGCGCTGCGGATCGGGCTGGTGGACGAGCTCACCGACATCGACGAAGTCCCCGCGCGCGCGCGCGCCTGGCTGGAGCCGCTGCTGCGACTGCCGTCGATGCCGATGCGCGAGACCCGCGCGATCGCCCGCCGCGAAGTCGTGGCGGCGCTGGCGCCGGAGCGCATCGAGCTGGAGCGCTTCGTCGAACAGTGGAGCCACCCGGACACCCAGGCCGCGCTGCGCGCGATGCTGACGCGAATCGGCAAGTAAGCCGCGCCATCCACGGCACCATCCACCGGATGCGCGCGTGCGGCGGATGCGCTACAGGATCTCCCGCACCCGTTCCGGCAGGCGGCACAGGCGCACGCCCTTGGCGGTGAACACGAAGGGGCGTTCGATCAGGCGCGGATGCGCCACCATCGCCTGCAGCAGCGCCTCGTCATCCAGCGCCAGATCAGCCAAGCCGAGCGCGGCATATTCCGGCTCGCCCTTGCGCAGCGCGTCGCGCACCGCCAGTCCGGCGCGTGCGATCGCCTGGCGCAGCTCCGCGATATCCGGCGGCTGTGCCACGTAATCGACGATCCGCGGCTCGATGCCCGCCTCGCGCAGCAGCGCCAGCGCGCTGCGCGACTTGCTGCAGGTCGGCCGGTGCCAGATCACCACCTCGCGCATGCCGGCAGGCCCCTCACGGCCCGGCTGCGACCGGGCGCGCCGGGTCGGTGATCCACCCGCTCCACGAACCGGTGAACAGCCTGGCCCCGCGCAGGCCGGCACGCTCCATTGCCAGCAGGTTGTGGCAGGCGGTGACACCGGAGCCGCACATTGCCACCACCTCGGACGGGTCGCGCCCGCCGAGCAACTCGCGGAACTCGGCGGCCAGCTGCATCGCCGACTTGAACTGGCCGTTGTGCAGGTTCTGCGCGTAGGGCCGGTTGATCGCCCCCGGCACGTGCCCGGCCACCCGGTCCAACGGCTCCTGCTCGCCGCGGAAGCGCTCCGGCGCACGCGCATCCACCAGCAGCCCGCCGGCCGCCAGGTGCGCCTCCACGGCCTTGGCGTCCAGCAGGCGGCTGGTATCGAACTGGCCGGCATAGCGCGCCGGCTGCGGCTGCGGCAGCGCGCTGGAGGATGGCAGCCCGAGCGCGACCCAGCGCGACAGGCCGCCGTCCAGCACCGCCACCTTCTCGTGCCCGAGCACGCGCAGCAGGAACCACAGGCGCGCGGCGATCGCGCCGTCGCCATCGTCGTAGGCCACCACCTGGGTGGACGGGCTGATGCCCCACTGCTGCAGCCGCTGCAGGAAGGCCTCGCGCTCCGGCCAGGGATGGCGGCCCTCGCCCTTGCGGCTCATGTCGGAGAGATCGCGCTCCAGGTGCGCGTACACCGCGCCCGGGATGTGCGAACGCCGCCAGGCCTGCTCGCCGGCGGCGGGATCGGCCAGGCTGAAGCGGCAGTCCACGACCACCAGGTCCCCGCGATTCAGCGCCATCGCGAGGATGTCGGGTTGCACCACGGTCGTCCATCCGGCCATCACACGCTCCCTTGCTCCACGATTCCACGGTTGTCCGCGTTCGCCAGCCGCTGCCGCAGGTTGAACAGGATCGACGCGGTGGCACCCCAGATGCGCTGCTGCGCATAGTCGTATTGGAACACGTGCCGGGTGCGGCCGTCGAACTGGAGTTCGATGGTCTCCAGCCGGGCCGGGTCCAGCAGCAGCGCTAGCGGCACTTCGAACACGTCGGCCACCTCGTCCGGCTGCGGGCGCGGGCGGAAATCGGCCGCCAGCAGCGCCAGCACCGGCTGCACCCGGAACCCGGTGAGCGTGGCCAGCGGATCGAGGTAGCCCAGCGGGCGCGCCTGTGCCGGCTCCAGCCCGACCTCCTCGTGCGCCTCGCGCAGGGCGGTGGCGACCGGGCCGGGATCCCCCGGGTCCACGCTGCCACCGGGAAAACTGACCTGGCCGGCATGCTGGCGCAGGCGCTCGTTGCGGCGGGTCAGCAGCACGGTGGCGCCGGGCGCGCGCGGGATCACCCCCACCAGCACCGCCGCCGGACGCGGCACCGCCGGCAGCGGCAGCCCGTCCAGCTCCGCCAGGTTCCAGGGCGCCCCCTGCGGCGGGCTGGCCAGCGGGTACGCCGCCCGCTGCAGGCGGGCCGCCAGCAGGTCGGCCTGCATCAGCCCGGCTCCCGGCGCGCGGCGCGGACGGGCAGCACCACGTCCATCAAGTGCAGGCGCTGCGCCTCGCCCATGCCCGCCCAGGCGGCGATCTCCTCGCCGCTGCGGTGGCAGCCGGCGCACAGGCCGTCCGCCTGCAGCCGGCAGATGCCGATGCAGGGGCTGAGCACGGCGGCAGGGACGAAGGTCGTGGCGGATGCAGTCATGGCAGGGAATGGTAATGCCGGAAACGCGAAGCGCCGGTCGGGACCGGCGCTTCGGGGAACCGCGGGAGGCGCGATCAGGCCGTCACTTCACCGCGCCCAGCTCGATCTGCATGGCGATCGCCTGCTGCGCGAACTGCTCGTTCTGGCCGCCGCCCAGGCTCTTGCCCGGCGGAATCACCACCTCGTACACCGCGCCCTGCTGCATCAGCGGCAGGGTTTCCTTGAGCGCCGGGATCGGCGCATCGCCGACCTTGAACGGCGGCGGGGTCTGCACGCTGCTCAGCGGCACGCCGACCGCGGCCAGGAAGCTGCGGAACGCGATCTGCACCTCGCTGTTGGCAGTCGGCTTGGCGCCGGTGCCAGCCTTGGCCACGCGGTACATGATGCCGCTGGGCAGGGTGATCACGCCCTGCTGAGCCTTGTACTTGCTCACGAAGTCAGCCGACTGCGCCTGGTTGTCGGCCAGCGCCTTGCGGAAGGCCTCCTGCGCCTTCTGCTCCATCCGCTGCTGGAAGCCGGTGTAGGCGGCACCCAGCTGCTGCTCGGTGTAGGCCGGCTGCTTCTTGCCGTAGGCATCCTGCAGGCCGCGCACCACGGTGGCGATGTCGATGGGCTCGCCGCTGTTGGCCAGTTCCATGCCCAGCTGCCAGCCGAAGGCGTAGCTGGCGTGGAACTTGTCCACCACCGGCGGCGCGCCGGTTGCGGGCTTGGCCGCCGGGGTCGCCGGCTTGGCCGGCACCGGGGCCGGCTTGGTCTGCGCCGAAGCGATGCCGGCGGTCAGGGTCAGGGCCGCCACACTGGCAGCGATCGCACGCAACTTCATCCACAACCTCGTTGGTTAATCGGGCCGGCGGGCGGCCCGTGGGTAATCCGGCACGCGGCCGGGGAGTCGTCGTCCGGCCAATCCGCGCCGGCATGACAAGGTAGGATACTGGCCACGGTGCATGCCTGCCACCGCGGCCCGGCAGTGTGACACGCCACGCCGGACAAAGTTCCATCCCATCCGGACTATCCCCCATGACCGAGCCCCTGCTGCTGATCGACACCGCCGACGGCATCCGCACCATCCGCATCAACCGCCCGGACAAGCTGAACGCCCTCAATGCCGGGGTGATCGACGACTACATGGACGCGCAGCAGGCCGGCCTGGACCTGCTCGCCGACCAGATGGCGATGGACCTGTCGCGCGCCAAGCCCGACCTCGCCAAGCTGCTGTACATCTATCCCGGCATGCTGCGCGCCCTGCACGTGGATGCCGACGGCAAAGTCACCCTGGTGCGCGACGCCCGCGGCCGCGAGCTGGCGCCGCCGGCCGGCGGGGTTGGCGGCGAGACCTGGTTCCGCTGGGTGCGCGCGCAGTCGCGCATCCATGTCTCCGGGGTCCACCGCGAGGATGCCTATGGCGACGAGGCGGTGGTGACCATCTCCGCGCCGGTGCTGCGCGGCAACGCCTTCGACGGCGCGCTGCAGGCCGCGATCCCGATCGAGAGCTTCACCCGCCTGCCCTCGGAAAGCCTCGCCCAACGCGACCTGCAACTGCTCCTGCTGGACGCCGACAACCGTGTGATCCACGCCGCACCGAAGTTGAACTTCTCGGTGCTGGACGATGCCGGCCCGCTGGGGCGCCAGCTGCGCGCGCTGGCGCAGCCCTCCGGTCGCGAGGTGCGGGTGCGGCGGATGTCCGGGCTGCTGCACGACGGCGACGAGGCCTACGTGGCTGCGGTGCGGCTGCAGCACGGCTGGACCCTGGTGCTGGCGGCACCGGGCGCAGTGCTGCGCGCGCCGCTCCTGCCCTGGCTGCTGCTGGCAGCCATGTTAAGCGTCACCCTGCTGGGCGTGGGCGCGGCGATCTGGTGGCAGCGCAGGATGCTGAGCGACAGCCTCGGCTACCTGCTGGCTAGCCTGCGCGGCTATGCACTGGGCGGGCGCATCGATACCAGCGTGAGCGCGCGCCTGCCCGACGAGCTGCTGCCGCTGGCGGAGGGCATCGGCGAGCTGGGCGCGCGCATGAACGCGGCGTTCGACGAGCTCAGTAAGGTGCTTGAAGAGCGCGAGCAGGTGATCGCCACCCGCACCGATTCACTGCGCCAGGCGGTGGCGGAGCTGGATCGCCTCAGTCGTACCGATGCACTCACCGGCAGCCTGAACTACCGCGGCTTCCTCGAGGCCGGCGAGCGTCTGTGGGGCGAGGCGCAGGCCAGCGGCAAGCCGCTGTCGGTGCTGGCGCTGGATATCGACTATTTCAAGCGCTACAACGACCTCTACGGGCATGCGCAGGGCGACAGCGCGCTGCGCCGGTTCGCCGGCGCGGTGCGCAGTGCCCTGCTGCATTCCGACGACGTGCTGGCGCGGCCGGGCGGCGAGGAGTTCACCGTGCTGCTGCCGGCCACCACCCATGCCCAGGCCATGCATGTGGCCAATCGCGTGTGCCAGCGCGTGCGCGCCGCCGACATCGCCCATGCCGGGTCGCCCAAGGAGCGGATCACGGTCAGCGTGGGCGTGGCCACCCTGCAGCCGGGCGACACCGAGGTGGAAGACATCCTCAAGCGCGCGGACGCGGCGCTGTACCGGGCCAAGGCCGCCGGGCGCGACACCATCAGCGACTGACCGCGCGTCGCCGGGCACGGTCGGGTTTGAACCG
>JBKBXH010000055.1:0-7103 GCA_046313655.1 Thermomonas sp.
GCTGCTCGCTGCACAATTGCATGACCGGCCACGGCCCGGACGCGGCCACCTTCGAGAAAGCCAGCGCGGCGGATACGTCGAAGCCGGATTACATCGAAGGCACCATGGCCTTCATGTTCGAGACCCGCGCGGTGATCCGGCCGGCGGCGCAGGCGCTGGACGCCGCGCACCGCCAGCACGACTACCAGGCCTGCTGGGCCGGGCTGGGCAAGCACTTCCGCGCCTGAGGGCGGCGCGTGCCGGCGACGCCCGCGCGGGAGGCCGGGAGCCCTGCCTGATGCGCGCGTGGGATTCCCGTCCGGGGTGCGTTGGTCACCTTCCGGAGCGCGTTGGGTCGGCGTTCGCGGCGTGCTGGGTCGCTGCTCGGGGCGTGTTGGATCGCCGTTCGCGGCCTGCTGGGTCGCCGTTCGCGGTGGGCCTGTCGAACCACGGACGGCCATCGCGCGGCATGGCGATGGGCGCGATGTGAAAGCCGCGCGAGGGCGCATGCCTGCGTGCCGTCTATACTCCAGTGATGCAGAAGATTCGCTACCCCTCCGTGTTCGCGCGCGCCCAGCATGTGCTGGGCGAGTTCTTCCGGCTCGAGGCCTCCGGCGGCATCGTCCTGATCGCCGCCGCGGCGCTGGCCATGCTGGCCGCCAATTCGCCGCTGGTGCATGCCTACGAGGTGTTCCGCGACACTCCGCTGGGCGGCGAGGGCTGGGGCCAGTCGCTGCACTGGTGGATCAACGACGGCCTGATGGCGATCTTCTTCCTGCTGGTGTCGCTGGAGATCAAGCGCGAGGTGGTCTCGGGCCAGCTGTCCAGCCGCGACCAGCTGGTGCTGCCGGTGGTGTGCGCGGTTGGCGGGGTGGTGGTGCCGGCCCTGCTGTACGTCGCGCTGAACCATGCCGATGCCGAGGCGATGCGCGGCTGGGCCGTGCCCACCGCCACCGACATCGCGTTCGCGCTGGGCGTGCTGGCGCTGCTGGGATCGCGGGTGCCGCTGGGGATGAAGCTGTTGCTGTCCACCATTGCCGTGGCCGACGACCTGATCGCGATCCTCATCATCGCCCTGTTCTACACGCAGGGGTTGTCGTTGCCGGCGCTGGCCGGGGCGGCGGTGGTGGTGGCGGCGATGTGGGGATTGAACCGGCGCAAGGTGACACACCTGGCGCCGTACCTGCTGCTGGGCCTGCTGCTGTGGGGCTTCGTGCTGAAGTCGGGCGTGCACGCCACCCTGGCCGGGGTGGTGACCGGGTTGATGATCCCGCACTACGACCGCCGCAACGCGATCGACGATGCCAACGAGCATTCCCCGCTGGAGACGCTGGAGCACGCGCTGCACCCCTACGTGGCGTTCGGGATCCTGCCGCTGTTCGCATTCGCCAACGCCGGGCTGGCGCTGGGCGGGCTGCAGCTGTCCGACCTGACCTCGCCGCTGCCGGCCGGGATCGGGCTGGGGCTGGTGTTGGGCAAGCCGGTCGGGATCGTCGGCGCGGCCCTGCTGATGCGTGCGCTGGGGCTGGCGCGCTTCCCCGAGGGCATGGACGTGCGCGCCATGCTGGGCCTGGGCCTGCTGTGCGGCATCGGCTTCACCATGAGCCTGTTCATTTCCTCGCTGGCGTTCGGCGGGCAGGGCCTGCACTACACCGAAAGCGTGCTCGGGGTGCTCGGCGCCTCGGTGGTGGCGGCGCTGGCCGGCATGCTGTGGCTGGCGCTGGTGCTGCCGCGCGCGCAGGCCGCGCGCTAGGCGCGGCACGCGGGCATCACGCCACGGCCGCGCCGGCGCTCAGTCGATGCGCAGGCCGGCCAGCTTCTCCAGCGCCTCGGCGTACTTGGCGCGGGTCTTGGCGATCACCTCGGCCGGCAGGTGCGGGCCGGGCGGGGTCTTGTCCCAGTCCAGCGTCTCCAGGTAGTCGCGCACGAACTGCTTGTCGTAGCTTGGCGGGCTGGTGCCGACCGCGTACTGCTCCGCCGGCCAGTAGCGCGACGAATCGGGCGTCAGCATCTCGTCCATCACGTAGAGCTTGCCGTCTTCGTCGGTGCCGAACTCGAACTTGGTGTCGGCGAGGATGATCCCGCGCTGCGCGGCGTAGTCGCGGGCGAAGCCGTAGATCGCCAGGGTGGCGTCGCGCACCGCTTCGGCCAGTTCGCGGCCGACCAGGTTCACCGCGGCGGCGAAATCGATGTTCTCGTCATGGTCGCCCACCGCCGCCTTGGTGGACGGGGTGAAGAGGGGTTCCGGCAGCTGTTGCGCCTGCTGCAAGCCGGCGGGCAGCGCGATGCCGCTGATCGCGCCGGTGCGCTGGTAGTCCTTCCAGCCGCTGCCGATGATGTAGCCGCGCGCGATGCACTCCACCGGCACCGGCGTGAGCTTCTTGGTCACCACCGCGCGCTTGGCGTACAGCGCCGCATCCACGCCGGCCGGCAGCACGCTGGCAACGTCGATCCCAGTCAGGTGGTTGGCGATGATGTGCCGGGTCTTGTCGAACCAGAAATTGCTGATCTGGCAGAGCATCTCGCCCTTGCCGGGGATCGGGTCGGGCAGCACCACGTCGAACGCACTCAGGCGGTCGGTGGCGACCATCAGCAGTGTGCCGTCGCCGAGGTCGAACACGTCGCGGACCTTGCCGCGGTGGATCAGGTTCAGGCCGGGCAGGTCGGACTGGAGCAGGGTGGTGGCCATGGGCGCGCGGGCAGGGGAATGGGGCGCCTAGTTTAAGGCCGGCACCCCCGGCCCGCCCTGTAAACTGCGCGGATGCGACGCTGGTACGGACAATTCCTGGGCTTCATCGCCGGCTGGCTGCTGCTGCGACATCCGGTGGGCGGCTTCGTCGGCCTGCTGGTGGGCTACCTGTTCGACCACGATGCGTTCTCCCGCCGCGTGCCACCGCGCACGCCGCCGGCGGGGTCGCCCGGGGACGCCGACGTGGACTGGGCCTACCGGGTGTTCGGGCTGGGCGCCGATGCCAGCGATGCCGAGATCGACCGCAGCTACCGCCGCCTGATGGCGCAGTACCATCCCGACCGCGTGGCCGGCGCCGCGCCCGAGTTGCAGGCGATCGCCGAACAGAAATCACGCGAGATCAACGCGGCCTACGACCGCATCCAGAAACTCCGGAACCGATGACCATGCCGCAGACCCAGCGCCAGCCCACCGTGATCGCCCCGTCCATCCTGTCCGCCAACTTCGCGAAGTTGGGCGAGGAAGTGGATGCCGTGCTCGCCGCCGGCGCCGACTGGGTGCACTTCGACGTGATGGACAACCATTACGTGCCCAACCTCACCATCGGCCCGCTGGTGTGCGAGGCGCTGCGCAGGCATGGCGTCACCGCGCCGATCGACGTGCACCTGATGGTGGAGCCGGTGGACCGGATCGTGCCCGACTTCGCCCAGGCCGGGGCCAGCCTGATCAGCTTCCATCCCGAGGCCAGCCGCCACGTGCACCGCACGATCCAGCTGATCAAGGCGCAGGGCTGCCAGGCCGGGCTGGTGCTCAACCCGGCCACCCCGGTGGAGGTGCTGGACTGGGTGCTGGAGGACCTCGACCTGGTGCTGCTGATGTCGGTCAACCCCGGCTTCGGCGGGCAGGCGTTCATCCCGTCCGCGCTGGACAAGCTGCGCCAGGTGCGGGCGCGGATCGACGCCTGCGGCAAGCCGATCCGGCTGGAGATCGACGGCGGCGTGAAGCCGGACAACATCGCCGAGATCGCGGCCGCCGGCGCCGATACCTTCGTCGCCGGCAGCGCCATCTTCGGCCAGCCCGACTACGCCGCCATCATCGCGCGCATGAAGCAGGCGGTGGCGCAGGCGCACGGCGGCTGAGCCGCCGGCCTCATTCCGCCGCACCCACCGGGTGGCGCGGCTTCCACATCAGCAACTCCACGGTCTGCAGCCCCTGGCGCCGGCTGCCCGGGTCGTACACGCGCCATTGCAGGGTGCGGGTTTGGTCGGGGGGGCCGAACAGGGCGGTCGCGCGTGCCGCGCAGTCCGGCTCCGGCGGCTGGGTGAAATAGCGCAGGCTGCCGCACAGGGCCACCTTGTTGCCGGCGCGCAGGGCCGCGGGGTCGATCCAGGTCGATTGCGCGAGGTCGAAGCGGTACAGCGCATGCGGATGGTCGCTGCCGTAGAAGGCGAGGAAATACGGCAGCGGGAAGCTGCCGGCCGCGTATTGGATCGGCGCGCCGTAGGCCTGCCGGTAGAGCTGCTGCACCTGCTCGGCCATCGGCTGCGCCAGCACGTAGGGCGGCGGCGCCGGATAGCGGCGGTAGCGCGCCTCCAGCACGCCCGCCGCCAGCGCCGCCAGCACCAGCCAGGCCAGCGCGGCGATCAGCACCCGGCGCGCCATCAGGCCGCTGTCGCGATCCTCCGGCACCCGCTCCACCAGTGCCCAGCCGGTGAACAGCAGCACCGGGATCAGCCACGGCGGGACCGGCGTCACCCGTTCCAGCAGCGCCCCGCCCAGGGTCAACGCCAGCGCCGCGAGCAGGATGCGCCCGCCCAGGCGCGGCGCGGGCGATGCGATGGATAGCGGGGTGGACGCGGCGGCCGGCAGCTGGAAGCGCGCCAGCGCCCACACCAGCAGCGCCAGCCCGCAGTAGAGCAGCGCCGAGGCCAGCACGGTCAGGTGCGCCAGCGCGATCTCGGCGGCGCTGCTGGCCTGGTGCACCGAGTGCATGTAGTGCAGGCTGGGCCAGCCGTGCCGGATCGACCACAGCACGTGCGGCAGGAACAGCGCGCCCGCCACCGCGGCCGCCAGCGCGCCGCCGGCCACCAGCGTGCGCAGCGGCGGACGCAGCGCCAGCACCGCGGGCAGTGCCACCGCCGCCAGCAGCAGCAGCGCCGAGTACTTGCTCAGCAGGGCGGCCCCGGCGAACGCGCCCGCCAGTGCGAACCAGCGCAGGCGTCGGCCCTGCAGCGCGTGCAGCAGGCTCCAGGCGAAGCCGGCGATGAACGGCAGCTGCGCGGTGTTGGCGTTGTACTTGTAGCCGCTGTCGGCGCCGAACAGGGTCACCAGGCTGGTCAGCACGACCCCCACCAGCACCCGGTCCCACGGCATGCAGCGGCGCATCGCCAGCGCCAGCCACCAGAACGCCAGCACCAGGTTGGCTTCCTCCAGCAGGTAGTAGGCCCAGTCGCGGCTCGGCAGCAGGGTGAACCAGGCCGCGGTGATCCAGCCGAACAGCGGCGGGTGCTTGTTGTTGCCCCACTGCCATTCCATGCCCCAGACGTAGTTCTCGACCATGTCCGCGTGGTCGATGGCGTGCCGGGTGAAGGTGAAGATCGCCCACCACGCCAGCCCGAACAGCAGCAGGTAGGCCAGGGTCCAGCGTTTGTAGCGGAGGTCGGAAACGGTGTGCACGAAGGCGTCGCGGCGTCCGGGCGCGCGGGCCCGGTGTGGCGTGGGGGTGGTGGCAAGAGTCCCGGCAGGCGCGGGAAGTTCCGCGGTCGCGGCCTTGGCGGCGACGGACGGCGGCGCATTCTAGTGCAGGCCCGGGCGGGCCGCGCCGGGCGGGCACGAAAAAAACCGGCGCCGCGAGGGGGCGCGCGGCGCCGGTCGTCACCAAGATTTGGGCGTCCTGCCCGTCCGCCGTCCCTGCGATGGACTCCCATGCTGCCCGCCATCGGTGACGGGCAGATGACGACGGCACGTTTGCGTGCGGGCGGCGGCTGCCGCTAGAGTGCGCGGCATGGATCGGACGGGCACTTCCTGCGGGCATGGCTGGCGATGGTGGCGTGGCGATGCCGCCGCGTCCGCCCCTGCCCCGTCGTCCAAGGAATCCCCACGTGACCGTCCCCGCTTCGTCCCCGCAAGAACGCTTCGCCCAGGCCGCTGCTGACGGCTACACCCTGGTCCCGGTGGTGCGCGAGGTGCTGTCCGATCTCGACACCCCGCTGTCGGTCTACCTGAAGCTGGCGGATGGCCCGCACACCTATCTGTTCGAATCGGTGGAAGGCGGCGAGCGCTTCGGCCGCTATTCGATCATTGGCCTGCCGGCGCGGCGGGTGTACGAATTCCGCGGCCACGCCCTGACCGTGCGCGAGCACGGCGAGGTGGTGGAAACGCGCGAGGTGGCCGACCCGCTGGCCGAGGTCGAGCGCCTGCGCGCGCAGCAGCGGGTGCCGGAGATCCCCGGCCTGCCCGGGTTCACCGGCGGCCTGGTCGGCTGGTTCGGCTTCGAGTGCATCGAGTACATCGAGCCGCGCCTGCGCTCCAACCCGAAGCCGGACGAGCTGGGCACGCCCGACATCCTGCTGATGCTCAGCGACGAGCTGGCGGTGTTCGACAACCTCAAGGGCCGGCTGTACCTCATCGTGCATGCCGATCCGCGCGCGCCGCAGGCGTGGGCGCGCGCCAACCGCCGGCTGGACGCGCTCACCCATCGCCTGCGCCACGGCGGCGCGCCGTATCCGGAGACGCTGCAGCCGGCGGCGCTGGACGAGGCCGACTTCGTCAGCGGCTTCACCCGCGAGGGCTTCATCGCCGCGGTCGAGCAGGTGAAGGATTACATCCGCGCCGGCGATGCGTTCCAGGTGGTGCTCAGCCAGCGCATGAGCGTGCCGTTCCGCGCGCGCCCGGTGGACGTGTACCGCGCCCTGCGCGCGCTCAACCCGTCGCCGTACATGTACTTCCTCGACGTCGGCGGCACCCAGGTGGTCGGTTCCTCGCCGGAGATCCTGGTGCGCCAGCAGGGCGGCAAGGTCACGGTGCGCCCGATCGCCGGCACCCGGCCGCGCGGACGCACGCCGGAGGAGGACCTGGCGCTGGAGGCCGAGCTGCTGGCCGACCCCAAGGAGCGCGCCGAGCACCTGATGCTGATCGACCTCGGCCGCAACGATGCCGGGCGGGTGTCGCAGGCGGGCAGCGTGGAGGTGCGCGAGCGCTTCGTGATCGAACGCTACAGCCACGTCATGCACATCGTCAGCGAGGTCACCGGCCGCCTGCAGGACGGGCTGAGCTATGCCGACGTGCTGCGCGCCACCTTCCCCGCCGGCACCGTGTCCGGCGCGCCCAAGATCCGCGCGCTGGAGATCATCCGCCAGCTCGAGCCGGTGAAGCGCAACGTGTACGCCGGCGCGATCGGCTACATCGGCTGGCATGGCGATGCCGATACCGCCAT
>JBKBXH010000056.1:0-3957 GCA_046313655.1 Thermomonas sp.
GCCACCGCCTGCGCCAGCTTGCGAACGCGCAGGATGTAGCGCTGGCGCTCGGTCACCGAGATCGCGCGGCGCGCGTCCAGCAGGTTGAAGCTATGGCTGGCCTTGGTCACCTGTTCGTAGGCGGGCAGCGGCAGCCCGGCCTCGACCAGCGTCATCGCCTCCTTCTCGCAGGCGTCGAAGCGGTGGAACAGCTCGGCCACGTCGGCGTGCTCGAAGTTGTAGGCGCTCTGCTCCACCTCGTTCTGGTGGTACACGTCGCCGTAGGTGACCGGCAGCCCGTCGGGGCCGTAGGTCCACACCAGGTCGTACACGTTGTCGCAGTTCTGCAAGTACATGCACAGGCGTTCCAGCCCGTAGGTGATCTCGCCCAGCACCGGGCGGCACTCCAGCCCGCCGGCCTGCTGGAAGTAGGTGAACTGGGTCACCTCCATGCCGTTCAGCCAGACTTCCCAGCCCAGGCCCCAGGCGCCCAGCGTCGGGCTTTCCCAGTTGTCCTCGACCAGGCGCAGGTCGTGCACCAGCGGGTCGATGCCCAGCGCCTTGAGCGAGTCGAAGTACAGCGCCACGATGTTGTCGGGGCTGGGCTTCATCACCACCTGGTACTGGTAGTAGCGCTGCAGGCGGTTGGGGTTCTCGCCGTAGCGGCCGTCGGTGGGGCGGCGGCTGGGCTGCACGTAGGCGGCGTTCCACGGCTCCGGGCCGATTGCGCGCAGGAAGGTGGCCGGGTGGAAGGTGCCGGCGCCGACCTCGAGGTCCAGCGGCTGGATCAGCACGCAGCCCTGTTCGGCCCAGTACGCGTTGAGGCGGGAGATGAGTTGCTGGAAGGTGATCGGTACGCGGTCGGCGGCCATCGGCGGGTCAAGCGGCAACGTGGCCGGCTAGTATAAGTGGCCGGCTCGCGCCGCCCGCCCCTTCGCATCCCCATTCCCGACCTTCCCCGCGCGCGCCGCGGCGGGGAGACGCCAACGCCGATGACCGCTCCCCTGTTGATCCTGCAAACCGGCCACCCCACCGCGAGCATGCGCCGGCATGGCAGCTTCGCCCACTGGATCCGGGTGGCGGCCGGGCTGGCGCCGGAGGCAGCAGTGGTGGTGGACGTGGAGCACGGTGAGCCGCTGCCGGCGCGGGCCGGTTTCGCGGGGGTGGTCGTGACCGGGTCGGCAGCGATGGTGACCGAGCGCCGCGACTGGAGCGAGCGCAGCGCGGCCTGGCTGGCGGACGCCGCGCAGGCCGGGCTGCCGCTGCTGGGCATCTGCTACGGCCACCAGCTGATCGCGCACGCGCTGGGTGGCGAGGTGGGCGACAACCCGCAGGGGCGCGAGATGGGCACGGTGGCGGTCGAGCTGCTGCCGGAGGCCGCGGCCGACCCCCTGTTCGCCGGTCTGCCGGCGCGGTTTCCCGCCCAGGTGACCCACCTGCAGAGCGTGCTGCAGCCGCCGCCGGGCGCGACCGTGCTCGCGCGCAGCGCGCAGGATGCCTGCCAGGCCTACCGCTGGGGCGCGTGCGCCTGGGGCCTGCAGTTCCATCCCGAGTTCAGCACGCTGCACATGCGCGGCTACATCCGCGCGCGCCGCGACGCGCTGGCGCAGGAGGGCCGCGATGCGCGCGCGCTGGAGGCCGGGGTGCACGCCGCGCCGCTGGCCCGGCGCGTGCTGCGGCGTTTCGTGCGGCACGCGCGCGCCGGTTGAGGGCGCCGGTTGGGTATGCTGTGCGCGACGCCCGCGCCGCGGGCCTTGGCATTTCCACGAGGGACACACGGATGACGACGCGCGCGGTGGGCGCCACGGCCAGCATCGACTGGCTGCGGCGGGCGCTGAACCTGGGCCGCGACAACCCGAAGGCGATCTTCGGCGGCGCGCTGCTGCTGCTGGCGGCGATCCTGGCGCTGGCGGCGGCGATGGTGGTCGTGCTGGTGGCGGTGGGCATGGCGGCCAAGCCCGACGGGCTGGTGGCCAGCGGCGCCTCGATGCTGGTGGGGCTGGTGGTGACCGCGCTGATGGCGGCGCTGATCGCCGGCTACCTGCGGCTGGTGGACGCGGTGGAACACGGCCGCGGCGCCAGTGCCGGCGATGTGTTCTCGGTGCTGGCCGAACCGCCGGTGGCGGCGCGCGCGGTGCTGTTCATGCTGGTGCTGATCCTGGCCCAGAACCTGCTGCTGGCGGCGCTGGTGGGGCTGCTGGCGCCCGACATCGGCAGCTGGTACCTGCACACCCTGCAGGGCCCGGCCGGCGGTACCCCGCCGACCGCACTGCCGGACGGCTTCAGCCTGGCGATGCTGGTGATGTGGGTGGTGGGGCTGCTGTTCTACGGGGTGCAGGCGGTCGGCTTCGGCCAGATTGCGCTGCGCGGCAGCCGCGTCGGCGCGGCCCTGGCCGACGGCGTGCGCGGCACCCTGCGCAACCTGCCGGCGCTGCTGCTGCTGTTCGTGCTGGCGGTGCTGGCGGCGATCGCGCTGGCGATCGTGCTGGTGCTGGTGATGCTGCTGGCCGGGGTCCTGGCCAAGCTGGTCGGCGGCTGGGTGGTGGCGGCGATCGCGGTGCCGCTGTACCTGGCGTTCGTGGTCGGCCTGATGGTGGTCATGTTCGGCGTGATGTATTTCGCCTGGCGCGACATCAGCGGCGATGGCGGCGATGGCCTGCCGGCGCGCGAGGACCGCATCGAACTGTAAGCCGCGCCTGGCGGGCGCTCAGCTGCCCAAGGCCGCGCGCAGGGCCGCGTCCACCTGCGCCTGCAGGAGGCGGTAGAGCCAGGCCAGCGCGAACACCCCGGCCAGCGCCTGCAGCCACAGCCAGGCGCGCGCCCACGGGGGCAGGCGCGGATCGCCGTCGCGCGCCAGCACGCGGGTGCCGCTGAGGCGGTCGTGCAGGGCCAGGTGCGGCGGGAACGCCGCCAGTGCGTGGCCGAGGTTGAGGCTGGCCCAGGACAGTCCGGCGGCCAACTGGCGCAGCAGCACCCGCCCCGCGCCGGCGCGCGCGCCCATTGCATCGGCCACGCGCAGCCCCAGCGCGCGCTTGCCCGGGGTGGCCTGCCACGGCGAGGCCTCGAACCCCAGCGCCCAGGCCGTCGCCAGCAAGGCGTACAGCAGCAGCGGCAGCCCCAGCAGGGTGCCCAGCGCGGCCGCCAGCGCACTCGCCGCGGCCTGCAACCGGGGGTCGCCGGCGGCGGCCAGCGCCAGCGCCAGCGGCGGATCGCCCTGCGCCAGCCCAGCGTCCAACCGGCCCGCGCCCAGCACCAGCAGCGCCTGCAGCGCGGCATCGGCCTGCGCCCACGCCCGCCGCAGCGGACCGGCGCCGAGCAGCACCACCAGCGGCAGCAGGCAGGCGGCATCCAGCGACCACGCCGCGTAGCGGCGCCAGAAGCCGGCGGCCACCGGATCAGGCGGTCGCACCATCGCGGCCGGGGCGGGGCGCGACCAGGCGCGCGGCGAGGATGCCCGCCTCATACAGCAGGCACATCGGGATCGCCAGCATCAGCTGGCTGACCACGTCCGGCGGGGTCAGCACCGCGGCCACGATGAAGATGCCGACGATCGCGTAGCCGCGCGCCTCGCGCAGCTGGGCCGGGGTCACCCAGCCGAGCAGGGCCAGGATCACCAGCGCCACCGGCAACTCGAACGCCAGCCCGAAGGCGAGGAACAGCACCAGCACGAAATCGAGGTAGGCGCTGATGTCGGTCATCATCGCCACCCCGTCCGGGGTCACCCGGGCGAGGAAGCCGAACACCATCGGCAGCACCAGGAAATAGGCGAACGCGCAGCCGGCGTAGAACAGCGCCAGCGCCGAGGTCAGCAGCGGCAGCGCCAGCCGCTTTTCGCGCCGGTACAGCCCCGGTGCCACGAACGCCCACAGCTGGTACAGCAGCCACGGCATCGCCACCATCAGCGCGGCGAAGAGCGCCAGCTTCATCGGCGCGAAGAACGGCGCGGCCACTTGCGTGGCGATCAGCTGGCCGCCCTTC
>JBKBXH010000056.1:3967-6949 GCA_046313655.1 Thermomonas sp.
AATGTTGTTCACCGGTGTGCCCTTCCGAACTTTCACGTTCTCGAGCCGGCGCGCGCCCAGCGCCAGCAGCACCAGCGCCAGCCCGGTCAGGCCGCGCAGCAGGCGCATGCGCAGCTCCAGCAGGTGCGCGATCAGCGGGCGCTCGCCGGCATCGCCGCCGTCCTCAGTCGCCACGGCGCACCTCGTTGGCCGGCACGGCGCTGGCCGCGGGCGGATGGGCGGTGGCATCGGGATCGGCATCGGGATGGACGCCGGGATCGGCATCGGGCGCACCTGCCGCGGGCGCGGCGGCCTCGCGGCCGGCGTCGTGGCTGGCCGCGTGCAGCTGCGCCTGCACCTCGTTCAGCGCCTGCCGGCCCTCGCGCAGGCTGCGCGCCAGTTCCTCGCGCGCCAGTTCCTGCTCCAGCTCGTTCTTCATCGACACCCAGTGCGCGCGCGCTCGGCGCAGCCACAGCCCGGCCAGGCGCGCGGCCTTGGGCAGGCGCTCGGGCCCGAGCACCACCAGCGCCACCAGCGCCACCACCAGCATCTCGCCGAGCGAGAACTCGAACATCGCCGCCTGCGGGCGTCAGCGCGAAGTGTCGTCGTGCTCGCGCTGTTCGGAGGGCGCACCCGCCGGCGGCTCCTGGCCGATGCGCGGCGCGGGCTTCTTCGCGTCCTGCGCGTCCTCGTCCTCGCCGCGCATGCCCTTCTTGAACTCGTGCACGGCCTTGCCGAGGTCGCGCGCGCCCGAGGTCAGCCGCTTGGTGCCGAACACCAGCAGCACGATCAACAGCACGATCAGCCAGTGCCAGATGCTGAAGCCACCCATGGTGCACCCGTGAGGAGAAGAGGAATCGGAAAGGCCTCCAGTCTAGCAGGCGCGCCGCGCGCGCCCGCGTGCCCGCGGCAAGGCTGGATCAGGGCTTGGTGGGCGGCGGCAGCGGCGCGCTGGTGGCCGGGTTGTCGCTGCCCAGCGGGGTCACCGTGGCCGCGCCCGGCGCGGGCGGCGGCGGGGCCGATGCCGCCTCGGCGCGCTGGCGTGCGTAGCGGGCGGCGGCGGTGGCTTCCTCGAGGGTGTCGCGGAAGGCCGTGATCGCGGCCGAGGGCGCACCCACCCGGCCTTCGAAGATCATCCTCGGGGTGACACCCTCGCCGTATACGCTGCGGTCGGCGCCGTGGTCGATTTGCAGCACCGCGCCGTCCAGCGCCACCCCGGCGAACAGCCCGCGCGCGCGCGACCACGACCAGATCTCGGCCTTCATCGCGCCGTCGGTGGCGGCCGCCGCGTTGCGGCCGACCGGGCCGGCGGCGACGCTGGCATCGGCGCCGAGGGTGAACTTGCCGTTGACGATGTTGTCCAGGCCGCGGTCGCTGCGGAACACCAGGATCACGTCGGCCGACTGCACCCCGGCCTGGAAGCCGAAGCTGGCGCCGGACAGCTTCACGAACACCGGGTTCGACCAGCTGCCGTCCGGGCGCTTCACCGCCATCATGCCGAGGCCGCGGCGGCCGCCCAGCATGAAGCCGGCCTTGATGGTGTCGGGCACCACCACGATCCCGCGCGCGTCCTCCAGCAGGCGGTCGGGGATCGAGGATTCCGGGATGCCCTGGATCTGCTTCAGCACCCGGATGGCATCGTCGGCGCGTGCATCCTCGCGGGTCCCGGCGGCGACGCTGCCGGCGGCGAGGAGGACGGCGAGGGCGAGGGTCAGGCGGCGCGGGGTGGCGGTCATCGGGGTCTCCGGTTGCGGGGGGACTGCCGCATCCTGGCGCGGCGGCGATGAATCGATGTTAAGCCAGGCCGGCCGCGAGCGCTTCGTGCCATCCTATGCACATGCAGGACGACGCCCCTCACGACGCTTCCGCCGCCCCGCCCGCGCTGCTGCTGGTGAACCTCGGTACCCCGGCGGCCCCCACCGCGCCCGCGGTGCGCCGCTACCTTTCGCAGTTCCTGCACGACCACCGGGTGGTGCAGCTAACGCGCTGGCTGTGGTGCCCGCTGCTGCACTTCGTGATCCTGCCGCTGCGCAGCCCGAAGGTGGCGCACAAGTACGCCGAGATCTGGATGGAGGGTGGCTCGCCGCTGGCGGTACACACCGCCGCGCTGGCCGCCGCGGTGGGCGCGCGCTTGCCGGGCTGGCAGGTGCGGCATGCGATGCGCTACGGCGAGCCGTCGGTGGCCGCGGTGCTGGCCGAGCTGTGCGCGCAGGGCGTGCGCCGGGTGCGGGTGCTGCCGCTGTATCCGCAGTACTCGACCACCACCACCGCCAGCGTCGAGGACGTGGTGGCCGCGGCCGTCCCCGGCAGCGGCCTGCAGGTGCAGCGGCTGCGCGATTACCACGTCGATCCGGGCTGGGTCGCGGCGGTCGCCGACGGCATCCGCGCGCACTGGCAGGCGCATGGGCGCGGCGAGCGCCTGCTACTGTCGTTCCACGGCATCCCGCAGCGGCTGGTGGACGCGGGCGACCCGTATGCGCGCCAGTGCGAGGCCAGCACCGCCGCGATCGCCGCCGCGCTGGGCCTGGCGCGCGAGGCGGTCGTGCTGACCTTCCAGTCGCGCTTCGGTCGCGAGGCCTGGCTGCAGCCGTACACCCAGCAGACCCTGGAAGCGCTGGCGCGCGAGGGTGTGCGCGAGGTCGACGTGGCCTGCCCGGGGTTCGCGGTGGACTGCCTGGAGACGCTGGAGGAGATCGCGATGCAGAACGCCGAGGCCTTCCGCGCTGCCGGCGGGCAGGCGTTGCGCTACATCCCCTGCCTCAACGCCGCGCCGGCGCATGCCGATGCGCTGGCGGCGCTGGCGCGCGCGGACGCGGGTTGGGCCTGATGCGCGAGATCGCCCTCGACGTCCCGTTGGGCCGGATCGCGGCCCTGCGCAACGACGGCCACGGCCCGCGCGTGCTGGCGCTGCACGGCTGGCTGGACAATGCCGCCAGCTTCCTGCCGCTGGCGCCCTACCTGCGCGAACTGGACCTGGTGGCGCTGGACATGCCGGGCCACGGC
>JBKBXH010000057.1:0-6921 GCA_046313655.1 Thermomonas sp.
CTTCCTGGCCTCGCTGGCAACCCAGCCCGGTGCCTCCTTGCACCGGGCGTTCGCACTGGCGCGCGCCGATGGCGCGCAAGCGCCAGTGCTCACCCGGAAGGCAGCAACGGTATCGACTGACGCGGGCGCCGAGGCCAGCCGGCGGGGCCGCCGCCTTTCCGGGTCCGGCCCGTCGCCATCCAGCGTGCCGCGCCCTCCGGGCGCACGCCCCGCCAGCCTCAGTAGCCGCGCTCCCACGCCGCCGCGTAGGCCGCGCGCAGGCGGGCGAAGTCGGCCTCGACGGCCTCCGCGCTGCGCGCGCCGCGGCGCTTGTGCAGCGAGCGCAGCAGGCGCAGCAGGTTCGCTTCGCGCCAGCCAGTAGCGGGGATGCGCAACTGCGAGCGGTCGAAATCGATCATCCAGCCGCGCCCCTGGCCATCGAACAGGAGGTTGTGCGCGTTCAGGTCGGCATGGTCCAGCCCGGCGCGATGGAAGCGGGCGATCAGGTGCCCGGCGGCCTCCCACGGCGCCGTGCCATCCGCGGCCAGCGCGGCCAGCGAGCGCACGTCGTGCAGCCGCTGCATCAGGATCGCGGCCTGGTAATGCAGGCCCTCGCGCCGGTACCAGGCCGCGAACGGCAGCGGCACCGGCAGCTTTTTCGCGCGCAGCGTGCGCAGCAGGCGGAACTCGGCGAAGCTGCGCACGCGCTGGATGCCGCGCCAGAGATGCTGGTCACGGCTGAACTTCGCCATCAGGCCGCCGCGCAGGTAATGCCGCAGCAGCGCATCGCCCTGCCCGAAATCGATGAACCAGGCGCCGCCGCGCCCGCCCTCGCCCACCGACTGCGCCGCCATGCCCCAGTGGCCGGGATCGAACCACTCCGGTTCCGGTTGCCGCACCTGGGTGCGGTCGAACAGAATCGCGCCGTAGCCGCGCGCGTCGCGGAACGGCGTCAGGTGCTCGTTGGCGTCGAAACCGGTCATCTTTGCGAGTGTAGCAACCGCGTGCCCAAAGTCCCCGCCCCGCGCTCTCTCTGCCTGCTGCGCCTATCCGCGCTGGGCGACGTCACCCACGTGCTGCCGCTGGTGCACACCCTGCAAGCCGGGCTACCCGGCGTCGCACTGACCTGGCTCATCGGCCGCGGCGAGCACCGCCTGCTGCACGGCCTGCCCGGCGTGCGCTTCGTGGAATACGACAAGAACACCGGGCTGGCCGGCATGCGCGCCCTCCGCCGCGAACTGGGCCAGCGCTTCGACGCGCTGCTGCAACTGCAGGTCTCGGCGCGCGCCAACCTGCTGTCGGCGTTCGTGCCGGCGCGGCGGCGGATCGGCTACGACCGTTCGCGCAGCAAGGAAGGCCACGGCCTGTTCATCCGTGAACGCATCCCCGATCTCGGCAACGTCCACGTGCTGGACGCCATCGGCAGCTTCAGCCAGCCGCTGGGGCTGGTGCGCGACGAGGTGGTCTGGAACCTGCCGGTGCCGGACGAGGCCCATGCCTGGGCGCGCGCACAGTGGTCCGACGATGGCCGCCGCACGCTGATGATCTCGCCCTGTTCCAGCCACGCGCTGCGCAACTGGCGCGCCGAACGCTACGCCGCGCTGGCCGACCACGCCGCCGCGCAGGGCTGGCGGATCGTGCTGTGCGGCGGCCGCAGCGAACTGGAGCGCCACACCGGCGATGCCATCCTCGCCTCGATGGCCGTGCGCGACGGCGTGCTGGACCTGATCGGCAAGGACACCCTCAAGCAGCTGCCGGCCCTGCTGGCCCGTGCCGACCTGCTGGTGACGCCAGACTCCGGCCCGATGCACATCGCCAACGCGATGGGCACCAAGGTGCTGGGCCTGCACGCCGCCACCAACCCGCACCGCAGCGGCCCGTATTCCGACCGCCGCTTCTGCGTGGACCGCTACGACGATGCCGCGCGCAAATACCGCGGCAAGCCGGCGTCTGAACTCAAGTGGGGCACGAAGATCGAGGCCGAGGGCGTGATGGACCTCATCGCCGTCGCGGACGCCGTGGCGGCGTTCGAGCGCTTCCGCGCCAGCATCGACTGAGGCTCAGGCGCCCTGCCCGTTGCCGTAATCCTGGTATGACTTCTCCTCGACGTAGGCCGAGCCCAGCGCGAGGTTGATGTCCTTCTTCACCCGGGCGCGGGTGTCGTTCTCGAAATAGACCGCACGCGCCAGGCGGATGAACTCGGCGTCGAAGGCCTGCGCCTTCTCCTTCAGGCGGATGTCGTCCTCGATCACCCACAGGCGCTCGTTCACGGCCTTCAGCGCGGCGCGCAGCGCGGCAATGTCCTGCCGCGAGGCCGGGTGGGCCGCCCAGGTCGCCTCCAGCGCTGCCAGCTCGTTGCGCACGTTGGCCAGCTTGGCCGGGTCGCTCATGCGCTCGGACTTGATCTGCAGGATGGCGATCTTGTCGAGCAGCTCGCCGAAGGAAACGGGGACGTGGATTTCGGACATGGGCACGGGCACGAACGGCGGGCGGCCAGTGTACCCGCCTTGCCGCCGGGCCACGCGCCCCGTATCATGCATGCCCCACTTCCGGAGAGGTGGCAGAGCGGTTGAATGTACCTGACTCGAAATCAGGCGTAGGTTTATAGCCTACCGAGGGTTCGAATCCCTCCCTCTCCGCCAGACATGACAGCGCCCCCGCCAGGGGGCGTTTTCATGTCCGGGCCCCGACCGCGGGCATGCGGCGGCGGTGGCGGCGCGTTCCCCTCCGGCCCGCGCGGCCCCCACGTCCGGCACAGGCAGGCGCCGCGGCCGGCCACCACCATCGGAGACCGGCCCCGCCGCCCGCATTGCCCTGCAGTCCGGTCCGCGCGCATGATTCCGTTGGCCCCCATGAACCCCGGACGCCAGCCGCACGCATGATCGAATTCGGACACCTGACCCATGTCGGCCTGCGGCGCGAGCTGAACGAGGACACCTATTACGGCGACAGCGCGCTGGGCCTGTGGCTGGTCGCGGACGGCATGGGCGGGCACGAGTACGGCGAGGTCGCCAGCGCGCTGGCGCGCGAGGTGATCGTGCGCGAGGTGCGTGCCGGGCGCAGCCTGGCCAGCGCCATCGTCACCGCCGACGAGGAAATCATCCGCTGCTCCAAGCGCCGCGGCGACAGCCTGCCGATGGGCACCACCGTGGTGGCGGCGCGGGTGGACGGCAGCCGCTTCGAGGTGGCCTGGGTGGGCGACAGCCGGGTGTACCTGTGGCGGGACGGCAGCCTCACCCAGATCTCGCACGACCACAGCTACGTGCAGGAGCTGATCGCCCAGGGCGCGATCAGCGCCGACCAGGCGCGCAGCCATCCGCACCGCAACGTGGTGACCCAGGCGCTGGGCGTCACCGCGCCGGACCAGCTGAACGTGGAAACCCTTTCCGGCGAGCTGCGCCCCGGCATGCAGCTGCTGCTGTGCAGCGACGGCCTGACCGAGGAAGTGGACGACCGCCAGATCGCGCAGGTGCTGGCCCACCGCGAATGCAGCGCGCAGGAATGCGTGGACGGATTGGTGGCGGCCGCCCTGGACGGCGGCGGCTCCGACAACATCACCGTGGTGCTGGTGCGCCGGCACTGAGCATTCCCCCGCCGGCGCCCCGCGAACCGGCCCGCCTGCGCCCGCGTCAGCCTGCTTCCGCCTCCAGCTCGCGCCACAGGCAGCGGCCGGCCTTCTTTTCCAGCGCCGCCAGGCGCGCCGCGTGCGCTTCGGCCTCCTCCGCCTGCACGCGCACCCGCACCCGCGGCGGGGCGTCCAGCGCGTCCAGCAGGACCGCCGCCTCCACCGCGACCGCCGCGGCTTCCTCGCCGAAGCCGATCTCGCGCTGGCCGGAGGTCATCGCCAGGTACACGTCCAGCAGGATCTGGGCGTCGAGCAGCGCGCCGTGCAGCTGGCGCTGCGAGTTGTCCACGCCCAGCCGCTTGCACAGCGCATCCAGCGAATTGCGCTGGCCCGGGAAGCGCTGGCGCGCCATCGCCAGGGTGTCCTCGATCCGGCAGCGGTCCTCGATCCTGCCGGCACCGGGAATCCGCGCCAGCTCGGCGTTGAGGAAGCCGAGGTCGAACGCGGCGTTGTGGATGATGAGTTCCGCGCCGTCGATGAAGGCCAGGAACTCCTCGGCGATCTCCGCGAAGCGCGGCTTGTCGGCGAGGAACTCGAGGGTCAGCCCGGTCACCTCCTGCGCGCCCGGCTCGAACTCGCGGTCCGGATGCAGGTAGCGATGGAAGGTGCGCCCGGTCGGCCGCCGCTCCAGCAGCTCGACGCAGCCGATTTCGACCACGCGGTTGCCTTTCTGCCACTCCAGGCCGGTGGTTTCGGTATCGAGGACGATCTGTCGCATCAGCCTGCCAGCTCCGGGGACTGCCTGAATTTCAATGCCTGCGCGCGTGCCAGCTGATCGACGCGCTCGTTCTCGGGATGCCCGGCGTGGCCCTTGACCCAGCGCCAGTCCACCGCATGCCGGGACGCGGCGGCGTGCAGGCGTTCCCACAAGTCGCGGTTCTTGACCGGCTCGCCGCCGGCGGTCTTCCAGCCGCGCCGCAGCCAGCCCGGCATCCACTCGGTGATGCCCTGGCGGACGTATTGGGAGTCGGTGGTCAGCACCACCTCGCACGGCTCCTTCAGGGCCTCCAGCGCGGCGATCGCGGCCATCAGCTCCATCCGGTTGTTGGTGGTGGCGGGCTCGCCGCCGGCCAGCTCGCGCTCGACCCCGCGCCAGCACAGCAGCGCCGCCCAACCGCCCGGCCCGGGATTGCCCAGGCAGGCGCCGTCGGTGTGCACCTGCACCTGCTTGCGCGCACTCATGCCGAGGGCTCCGCCTGCCAGCGCAGGGCGCGCTGCCGGCGCAGCGGGGTCATCGCGCGCACCCGCTTCTCGGCGCGCAGCAGGTAGCCGGCGCGCAGGCCCGCGCCATCCTGCTCGCCCGCCGCGGCCGCCACCGCCCATACCGGGCCCAGCCCCAGCGTGACCGCATCCGGCACCAACCCGGCCGCGCGCAGGCGGCGGCGCCAGCTGATCGGCTCGCGCGCCGCCAGCCCCTGGCCACGCCACTGCCAGCGGTAGGGCGACAGCGGATTCAGCGCGAACAGCCACAGCCAGCCGCCGGGCACCAGCACCCGCGCGCACTCCTCCAGCAGCGGCCGCGCGGCATCCGCCGGGCCCGCGTCCAGCACGTGCTGCAACACCACCACCGCGCAGGCCTCGCTGGCCAGCGGCAGCGGCAGGCCGCAGCGCAGGGTGCCATCGAACCCGCCGCCGTGGCAGCGCAGGCGCAGCGCCAGCGCGTCGCCTTCGGCATCCAGCAGGTCGACCGCCGGCGGCGCCAGCCACAGCGCGGCCTGGCCCGGCCGCTGGCGCAGCGCATCGCCCACCACGGCGGCCTCGCTGGCCAGCAGGGCCTGCCCGGCCGCGCTGGCGAACCAGGCCACGGCGGGCGCGGCCTCGGATTGACGCGATGGACGGGGGGACGGCATGGTGGGGATTCTGCGGGAAAGCCCGCCCTCCGTCACGACTGGACAAATGCCGCTGCAGTGCCTGCCCGCGTTCGAGGACAACTACATCTGGCTGCTACGCGATGCCGGCGGCCGCGCGCTGGTGGTCGATCCGGGGGATGCCGCGCCCGTGCTCGCGGCGCTGGGCGATGCGCCGCCGCTGGCCATCCTGCTCACCCACCACCACGGCGACCACATCGGTGGCGTCGCCGCGCTACTGGCGCACTGGCCGAACACGCCGGTGTTCGCCCCGCACGACGACCGCATCCCGCAGGCCAGCCAGCGCGTGGCCGATGGCGAACGGCTGGCGATCGGCGACTGGCGCTTTACGGTGCTGGCCGTGCCGGGGCATACCCGCAGCCACGTGGCCTACCACGGCGAGGGCCTTCTGTTCTGCGGCGACACCCTGTTCAGCCTGGGCTGCGGGCGCATGTTCGAAGGCACGCCACCGCAGATGCAGGCCTCGCTGGCGCGGCTGGCCGCGCTGCCCGGCGACACCCGCGTGTGCTGCGCGCACGAATACACGCTGGGCAACGCGGCGTTCGCGCTGGTGGTCGAGCCCGGCAACCCCGCGCTGCAAGAGCGCGTGGCCGCGGTACGCGCCCTGCGCGCCGCCGGCCGCCCCACCCTGCCGACGACGCTTGCCGAAGAGCGCGCCTGCAATCCGTTCCTGCGCTGCGACGCCCCGGCGGTGCGCGCGGCGGCCGAGGCGCATGCCGGCCATCCACTGACGGATGCCGCGGCCGTGTTCGGCACGCTGCGGGCCTGGAAGGACGGCTTCCGCGCCTGATCGCCCGCCTTCTCCGTACGGTCGCGCACACTGGCCGCGGCCGGGCGCGCAAGGCACACTAAGCATTGACTCGGTGCGCCGCGTGCGCACATCGCATCATCAAGGAGAAACCATGGGATTCCTGCAAGGCAAGCGCGCGCTGGTCACCGGCATCGCCAGCCAGCGTTCGATCGCCACCGGCATCGCTGACGCCTTCCACCGCGAGGGCGCCGAGCTGGCGCTGACCTACCAGAACGACAAGCTGAAGTCGCGCGTCGAGGACGCCGCCGCCGAGTACGGCAGCAAGATCGTGCTGCCGCTGGACGTGGCCTCGGACGAGCAGATCGACGCCTGCTTCGCGGAGCTGGGCAAGCATTGGAGCGATGGCTTCGACATCCTCGTCCACTGCATCGCGTTCGCCCCGCGCGAGGCCATCGAGGGCGACTTCCTGGACGGCATCAACCGCGAGCGCTACCACATCGCCCACGACATCAGCGCCTACTCGCTGGCCGCGCTGGGCAAGGCCGCGCGCCCGCTGATGAAGGGTCGCAACGGCAGCATCCTGACCCTGTCCTACCTCGGCGCCGAGCGTGCGCTGGCCAACTACAACACGATGGGCGTGGCCAAGGCCTCGCTGGAAGCCACCGTGCGCTACATGGCGATGGCACTGGGCCCGGAGG
>JBKBXH010000058.1:0-6804 GCA_046313655.1 Thermomonas sp.
CGCGCTTGACCGGCGAGGGCGTCAGCCCGCGCCCGCGCCCGGCCGGGCGATCGGGCTGGGTATACACGGCGACCACCTCGCCGCGGGCGGCGGCCGCGCGCAGGCAGGGCACGGCGAACTCCGGCGTGCCGGCGAAGACGATGCGCATCGGGTCAGGCGGCGGCGGCGCGCTTGGCCTTGAGCAGTTTCTTGCGCACCATCTCGCGCTTCAGCGGGCTCAGGTAGTCCACGAACAGCTTGCCTTCCAGGTGGTCCATCTCGTGCTGGATGCACACCGCCAGCACGCCGTCGGCCTCCAGCGAGAACGGCTGGCCGTGGCGGTCCAGCGCCTCCACCGTGATGGTGTTGCTGCGGGTGACGTCGGCATAGATGCCCGGCACCGACAGGCAGCCCTCCTGGTACACCTGCTCGCCGTCGCGCGCGGTGATCCGCGGGTTGACGAACACCAGTGGCCGGCTGCGGTCGTCGGTCACGTCGATCACCATGAAGCGCTTGTGCACGTCCACCTGGCTGGCGGCCAGGCCGATGCCGGGGGCGTCGTACATGCTTTCGAACATGTCGTCGATCAGGGTCTGGAACGCGGACGTGGCCAGGTCCGCCGGGTCCACATCGGCGGCCTTGGTGCGCAGGCGCGGGTCGGGGAATTCGAGGATCGTGAGCAGGGCCATGGCTGGGGTTCCGCGGTTCGGCGGCCGCACGGGGCCGCCACGTTTTCGATTGTAGCGCGCCCAGCCTGCACCGCCGCTTGCCAGATGCGCCGGATTGTGGGCTATATTGGGCAGGCTTCAGGGGGTTTCGCCATACGGAGCGGGGAGATAGCGAACATGCTTGAACGGGTTTCCAACCTGGCGCGCACCAACGCGCCGCGCACGCGCGGGCTGCGCGTCATGCTGGCCGCCGCGCTGCTGACCGTGGCCAGCTACGCCGCCGCGGTCGAACTGCGCGGCGACCATCCCGAATCCTACGTGGTGAAGCGCGGCGACACCCTGTGGGACATCTCGGCCCGCTTCCTCAAGAAGCCCTGGCTGTGGCCGGAGATCTGGCAGGCCAACCCGCAGATCAAGAACCCGCACCTGATCTACCCGGGCGACGTGATCAGCCTGGCCTACCTCGACCGCGTCACCGCCAAGGTGCAGCCGGGCGAGCGCAAGGAAAGCCCGGTCAACGCGGTGCCGCTGGCCGAGGTCGAGCCGTTCCTGAAGGACATGCGCATCGTCGACAGCCTCGACGGCCTGCCCTACGTGGTCGGCCTGGAGGACAACCGCCTGCGCGCCAGCCGCGGCCAGGTGGCCTACGTGCGCGGGCTGGAAGGCGCCGCCCCCGGCCAGCGCTACGTGGTGGTGCGCCCGGAGAAGCGCTACCGCATGCTCGAGCGCGCTGGCCTGTGCTGCGACCTGTTCCAGACCCAGGACCTCGACGCCCGTGGCCAGCCCAGCCTGAGCCAGGACTCGCCGTGGACCGCCGCGCTGTTCCCGAGCAAGAACACCGAGTTCCTCGGCTACGAGCTGATGGCGCAGACCACCGGCACCGTCACCCGCACCGAGGTCGGCGGCATCCAGGCCAGCACCCTGATGCTGGACGCCGAAGGCCGCGACGTGCGCGTGGGCGATCGCCTGGTGCCGGTGCAGGCGCAGCCGTACGACCTCCAGTTCTTCCCGCATCCGCCCAAGCAGCAGGCGGAATACGGCCGCCTGACCGTGCTGTCGGTGGCCGACGGCAACCGCTTCGGCGGCACCCGCGATGTGATCGCGATCTCCGGCGGCAGCCGCCAGGGCATCGACAACGGCACCGTGTTCTCGATCTGGCGCCGTGGCGATTCGGTGGTGGACCGCGTGCGCGATGGCCTCGACCGCGATGATTCGCTCACCCCGCACGAGTCCAAGGTGCGCCTGCCGGACGAGTTCGCCGGGCACGCCATGGTGTTCCGCACCTTCGACAACGTCAGCTACGCGCTCATCATGAGCAGCGTCAAGCCGACCCACGTCGGCTACGAGCTGAAGCACCCGGACGCGGCCTACTGACCGCCCCGGCGTTTTCCGAGCCACCTACGCGACGGCGCCCGAGGGCGCCGTCGTCGTTTCGGCGCGATGCTGGCGGCATGCCCGATCCGCGCGAACCTGAATCCGAATCCGAATCCGAGGCCCTGCTGCGGCTGCTGCTGAGTGGCGCGCCGGCCGCCGCCCTGCGTCGCCTGCTGGACAGCCACGGCAGCGCGCGGGCCGTGCTGGCCGCCGGCGCGCGCGACTGGGCCAGCCACGGGCTGGATGCCGGGGCCTGCCGCACTCTGCGCGCACCGCCGGCGGAGGGGCTGGCAGCCGGCCTCGCCTGGCTGCAGGCGAGCGCGCGGCACCAGCTGCTGGGCTGGCGCGACCCGGCCTATCCGCCCCTGCTGCGGCGGATCGCCTCGCCCCCGGCGATGCTGTTCGTGGCCGGCGATCCGGGCCTGCTGTGGCAGCCCACGGTCGCCATCGTCGGCAGCCGCGCGGCCACCGCCGGCGGCTGCGCCAACGCCGCGCAGTTCGCCACCGCGCTGGCGCGCGCTGGGCTGTGCATCGGCAGCGGCCTGGCCGCCGGGATCGACGCCGCGGCCCATCGCGCCACCCTGGAAGCCGGTGGTGCGACCGTCGCAGTGCTCGGCACCGGCCCGGACGTGGTCTATCCCCCGCGCCACCGCGACCTGCTGGCGCAGGTGGCGGTGGCCGGCGCGGTGGTGTCCGAGCACCTGCCCGGCACCCCGCCGCTGCGCGCGCATTTCCCCAGCCGCAACCGGATCCTGGCCGGGCTGGCGCTGGGCGTGGTGGTGGTAGAGGCGGCGCTGCGCTCCGGCGCCCTGATCACCGCGCACCAGGCCGCGGATGCCGGGCGCGAGGTGTTTGCCCTGCCCGGCTCCATCCACAACCCGATGGCGCGCGGCTGCCACCGCCTGATCCGCGAGGGCGCGCAGCTGGTGGAGGGACCCGCCGAGGTGGTGGAGGCGCTGGCGCCCGCGGTGCGCGAGCTGGCGCGCGCGCTGCGCGGCGCGCTGGACCCACGGGCGGCCGCCATCGCCCCGGGGCCACCTCCGGCGGTGGGCGCGGCCGCCGAGGCCCCGGACTACAACCGCTTGTGGCTGGCGCTGGGGCACGACCCAACCGATATGGACACCCTGGCCGAGCGCTCCGGATTGACGGTGGCCGAACTGTCCCCCATGCTGCTGGCGTTGGAACTGGAGGGGCGGGTGGCCGCGGCCTACGGCCGCTACACCCGGATCGCCTCCTGAAGGCCCCGGCCGCAAGCCCTGCATGGCGCCCTCGGGCGCAGGACGGAGGACATGAAAGAAAGCATCCTGGACGTCCTGCTGTACCTGTTCGAGCACTACTTCGCGGGCGAGGACCTCGCCGTTTCCGATGTCCTCGCCGCGCACGACACCCCGCTGATGGGCGAGCTGGCGAAGGCCGGGTTCTCGCCGGCCGAGATCGGCAAGGCCTTCGAATGGCTGGACGGACTCAGCCGGCGCCAGCCGGCCGCCGATGCCCCGCGCGGGGTCGGCCCGGTGCGGGTGTTCCACGCGACCGAACTGGAGCGGCTGGACGTGCAGTCGCGCGGGTTCCTGCTGTCGCTGGAGCAGCACGGGGTGCTGGACGCCGGCCAGCGTGAGCTGGTGCTGGACCGCGCGCTGGCGCTGGACCAGGACGAGATCGACCTGGACGACCTGAAATGGGTGGTGCTGATGGTGCTGTTCGACCAGCCCGGCAGCGAGGCCGCCTACGCCTGGATGGAAACCCAGATCTTCGCGGACGACCCCGAGCCGCTGCACTGAGCCGGGATCGGGCCGGGCCCCCGCCGCCCTTCGGCTTGACAGCCGCCCCCGCGGCGTGATTCCACTATAAAAGAAGGCGCCCGGGGCATTTGCTCCGGGCGTCGGTTTCTGCGGCCGCCGCCGGCCGCCCCGTCCGCACCACCGGAACCCGCACCACCATGGCCAAGAACCTGCTCATCGTCGAATCGCCGGCCAAGGCCAAGACGATCAACAAATACCTCGGCAAGGACTTCACCGTCCTCGCCAGCTATGGCCACGTCCGCGACCTGGTGCCGAAGGAGGGCGCGGTCGATCCCGAGCACGGCTTCGCGATGCGCTACGAGACCATCGAGAAGAACGAGAAGCACGTCGATGCGATCGCCAAGGCCGCCAAGGCCGCCGACCACCTCTACCTGGCCACCGACCCGGACCGCGAGGGCGAGGCGATCAGCTGGCACATCGCCGAGATCCTGAAGGAGCGCGACTTGCTGAAGGACAAGTTGCTGCAGCGGGTGGTGTTCACCGAGATCACCCCGCGCGCGATCCACGAGGCGATGCAGCAGCCGCGGTCGATCGCCAGCAACCTGGTCGATGCCCAGCAGGCGCGGCGCGCGCTGGACTACCTGGTGGGCTTCAACCTCTCGCCGGTGCTGTGGCGCAAGATCAAGGCGGGCCTGTCCGCCGGGCGCGTGCAGTCGCCGGCGCTGCGCATGATCGTGGAGCGCGAGGAGGAGATCGAGGCGTTCCAGGCGCGCGAGTACTGGACGGTCGAGGCCGAGTGCGCGCATCCGGGGCAGGCGTTCACCGCCAAGCTGGTGAAGCTGGACGGGCAGAAGTTCGAGCAGTTCACCCTCACCGACGGCGCCAGCGCGGAAGCCGCGCGGCTGCGCATCCAGCAGGCCGCCGGCGGCCGCCTGCACGTCACCGACGTGGCCAGCAAGGAGCGCAAGCGCCGCCCGGCGCCGCCGTTCACCACCTCCACCCTGCAGCAGGAGGCCGCGCGCAAGCTCGGCTTCACCACCCGCAAGACCATGCAGGTGGCGCAGAAGCTGTACGAGGGCGTGGCCCTGGGCGAGGAAGGCACGGTCGGCCTGATCTCGTACATGCGTACCGACTCGGTGAACCTGTCGCAGGACGCGCTGGCCGAGATCCGCGACGTGATCGCGCGCGACTACGGCACCGACGCGCTGCCGGACAAGCCCAACCTGTACCAGACCAAGTCGAAGAACGCGCAGGAGGCGCACGAGGCGGTGCGCCCGACCTCGGCGCTGCGCATCCCCGCGCACGTGGCGCGCTTCCTCGGCGAGGACGAGCGCAAGCTGTACGAGCTGATCTGGAAGCGCGCGGTGGCCAGCCAGATGATCCCCGCCACCCTCAACACCGTGAGCGTGGAACTGGTGGCCGGCAGCCAGCATGCGTTCCGCGCCAGCGGCACCACCGTGGTCGTGCCCGGCTTCCTCGCCGTGTACGAGGAAGGCAAGGACGGCAAGGGCAAGGACGACGAGGACGAAGGCCGCAAGCTGCCGCTGATGAAGCCCGGCGAGGATGTGCCGCTGGAGCGCATCCACGCCGACCAGCACTTCACCCAGCCGCCGCCGCGCTTCACCGAGGCCTCGCTGGTGAAGGCGCTGGAGGAATACGGCATCGGCCGGCCGTCCACCTACGCCGCCATCATCCAGACCCTGCTCGGCAAGCAGTACGCGGTACTGGAAGGGCGCGCGTTCAAGCCCACCGACGTCGGCCGCGCGGTCAGCAAGTTCCTGTCCAGCCATTTCAGCAAGTACGTCGATTACGACTTCACCGCCAACCTCGAGGACGAGCTGGACGCGGTGAGCCGCGGCGAGGAGGACTGGGTCCCGCTGATGGAGAAGTTCTGGGGCCCGTTCAAGGCGCTGGTGGACGACAAGAAGGCCACCCTCGACAAGGCCGACGCGGGTAGCGTGCGCGTGCTCGGCAGCGATCCCGCCAGCGGCCGCCCGGTCAGCGCGCGGATCGGCAAGTTCGGCCCGCTGGTGCAGATCGGCACCGTCGAGGACGAGGAGAAGCCGCGCTTCGCCTCGCTGCGGCCGGGCCAGAGCATCTACAGCATCAGCCTGGAGGAGGCGCTGAAGCTGTTCGAGATGCCGCGCCTGCTGGGCGTGGACGCCAACGGCGAGGAAGTGAGCGTGGGGATCGGCCGCTTCGGCCCATTCGCCCGGCGCGGCACCACCTACGCCTCGCTGAAGAAGGAAGACGATCCCTACACCATCGACCTGGCGCGGGCGGTCTTCCTGATCGAGGAGAAGGAAGAGATCGCGCGCAACCGCGTGATCAAGGAATGGCCGGGGCACGAGGTGCAGGTGCTGAACGGCCGCTTCGGCCCCTACATCAGCGACGGCAAACTCAACGGCAAGATCCCGAAGGACCGCGAGCCGTCCTCGCTGTCGCTGGAGGAAACCCTGGCGCTGCTGGAGGAAACCGGCAAGCCGGCGCGCAAGGGCTTCGCCGCGAAGAAAGCGCCGGCCAGGAAGGCCGCCGCGAAGAGCGCCGTGGCCGAGAAGCCGGCGGCGAAGAAGGTCGCGAAGAAGGCGGCGGTGAAGAAGGCAGCGGCGAAGAAGGCCGTCGCCAAGAAGGCGCCGGCGAAGAAGGCCGCGCGTCCGCTGTCGGGTGACCTCGCGCCCGCCAAGTCGCTGCTGACCGCGGCGAAGGTGGCCCCGGGCAAGAAGCGGGTGGTGAAGCCGGGCGCGCGCGAGGATGCCCCGTTCTGATCCGCGCCGCGCGGCCCGGCCGCCGGCGCCCGCGCGCATGCACCCGGTCAATCTCGCCCTGCGCTTCCTGCTGGAGCTGGCGGCCCTTGCCGCGCTGGCCGTCTGGGGCCTGCGCACGGGGCCCGGCCCGGTGGCCGCGGTCGCGCTGGCGGTGCTGGCACCGCTGGCCGGCGGCCTGCTGTGGGCGCTGTGCGTCTCGCCCAAGGCGCGCTGGCCGTTGCCGCCGCCGGCGCGCCTGGGGATCGAGCTGGGACTGTTCGCGCTGGCGGTGCTGGCGCT
>JBKBXH010000059.1:0-6554 GCA_046313655.1 Thermomonas sp.
GCAGATCACCAGAGCGAAGATCCGGGAAGCGCGCTATATTTGCTGCACTGCACCATTTTTCTTGCCCCTGGTCCTGAAAGGCCCCGCATGCTGTATCACCTGTACGAAACGCAGCGCGCGCTGATGGCGCCGTTCGCCGAGTTCGCCAGCGCCGCGGCCAAGCTCTACGACCATCCGCTGTCGCCCTTTGCCCACCTGCCGCTGTCCGAACGCGTCTCGGCCGGGTTCGACCTGCTGCACCGGCTGGCCAAGGAGTACGAGAAGCCGCCGTTCGCCATCACGTCGGCGCGCGTCGGCGACGGCGTCGAGGTGGCGGTGCAGGAGCAGGTCGCGCTGGCCAAGCCGTTCTGCCGGCTGCTGCGCTTCAAGCGCTTCCACGACCAGGCCGACGGCCTGGCGCGGATGAAGGACGACCCCACCGTGCTGGTGGTGGCGCCGCTGTCCGGCCACCATGCCACCCTCCTGCGCGACACCGTGCGCACCCTGCTGACCGACCACAAGGTGTACATCACCGACTGGACCGACGCACGCATGGTGCCGCACGCGCAGGGCGCGTTCACGCTGGACGACTACGTGGCCTACGTGCAGGCCTTCATCCGCCATATCGGCGCCGCCAACCTGCACGTGATCAGCGTGTGCCAGCCCACCGTGCCGGTGCTGGCCGCAGTGTCGCTGATGGCGGCGCGCGGCGAGCCGCTGCCGCGCACGATGACGATGATGGGCGGCCCGATCGATACCCGGCAGTCGCCCACCGCGGTCAACAACCTCGCCACCCGCCAGCCGCTGTGGTGGTTCGAGAACAACGTCATCCACAGCGTGCCGGCCAACTACCCCGGCGCCGGCCGCCGCGTGTATCCAGGCTTCCTCCAGCACCTGGGGTTCGTGGCGATGAACCCCGAGCGCCACGGCATGTCGCACTGGGACTTCTACCAGGACCTGGTCAAGGGCGACCTGGAATCGGCCGAGGCGCACCGCCGCTTCTACGACGAATACAACGCGGTGCTGGACATGCCCGCCGAGTACTACCTCGACACCATCCGCGTGGTGTTCCAGCAGCACCTGCTGCCGCGCGGGCTGTGGGACGTGGCCGGGGAGCGGGTGGACCCCGCGCGGATCCGCGACTGCGCGCTGCTCACGGTCGAGGGCGAGCTGGACGACATCTCCGGCCAGGGCCAGACCCGCGCCGCGCATGCGCTATGCACCGGTATCCCGGAGGCCGACCACCGCCACCTCACGGTGGAGGGCGCCGGCCATTACGGCATCTTCAGCGGCCGCCGCTGGCGCACCCAGGTGTACCCGCAGGTGCGCGACTTCATCCGCGCCCACGCCGGCGCGCCCGCACCCCGCGGCAGGCGCACGCGCAAGGCGTGAGGGCGGCCGGCGGCGATCGTCCGCGCGCTATGCTGGGCGGGCTGACCACCGGAGCCCGATGATGCGCGCCACCCTGCTTGCCACCGCCCTGCTCGCCCTGCTGACCGCCGACCTGCACGCCGCGGATGCCGCGCAGCCCCCCAAGCGCAAGTCCGCGCAGGAGATCATCGATACCGCCCCGGCCAGCGCCTGGCGCGACCTCGATCCCGCCAACACCCTGTACATGGAGCTACCCGCCGGGCGGGTGGTGATCGAACTGGCCCCCGGCTTCGCGCCGGAGCACGTGGCGAACATCAAGACGATGGCCAAGGGCGGGTTCTGGGACGGGCTGAACATCTACCGCTCGCAGGACAATTTCGTGGTGCAGTTCGGCGACCCCGACGGCGAGGATGCCGGCAAGGCCAAGCCCTATCCGCCCGGCACCCGCACCCACCTGCCCGCCGAGTTCACCCGCAGCGACAAGGGCGTGCGCTTCGACCGCCTGCCGGACGCGGACGGCTGGGCGCCGCAGGTCGGCTTCGTGGACGGCTTCCCCGCCGCGCGCGATCCCGAGGCCGGCAAGACGTGGATGGCGCACTGCTACGGCGTGGTCGGCGCCGGCCGCAACACGCCGCCGGACAGCAGCATCGGCGCCGAGCTCTACGTGGTGATCGGGCAGGCCCCGCGCGCGTTGGACCACCAGCTGACCGTGGTGGGCCGGGTGGTGAAGGGGATGGAGCTGCTCAGCGTGATCCCGCGCGGGCCGGCGCCGATGGGCTTCTACACCGACCCGGCGCAGCGCACGCCGATCCTCTCGATCAAGCTGGCCAGCGAGGTGCCGGCGGCCGAACGCACCCCGCTGCAGCTGCTGCGCACCGACAGCCAGGCCTTCCGCGACGCCACCGAGGCGCGCCGCAACCGGGTGGACGATTTCTACACCCAGCCGGCCGGCCATATCGACCTGTGCAACGTGCCGCTGCCGGTGCGCGAGGCCCCCGCCGCGCGCTGATCCCGGCGGCGGGCCTGCACGGCCGCCAGAAGTGCGGACGCGATGACGCGAAAGGCGGCCGGAGGCCGCCTTTCGCATGGCCCGGTGCCGCCCCGGACACGCCGGCACCGCGGCTCAGAACTCGCGGCTGAAGCGGATGCCCAGGGTGCGCGGCTGCGCGATCACGGTGTAGGGCTCGTAGCCGCAGGTCAGCGCCGCGCATTCGGCGAAGCGGGTCATCTGCGCGCGCGAATTGAACGCGTTCTTCAGGAACACGTCGATCGCCCAGCTGTCCTTGCGCCAGCCGGCCGAGAGATCGACCAGGGTGTACGCATCCAGATAGCCCAGCAGCGCGGTCTCGGCGGTGCGCATGTCCACCCGGCGCTTGCCGGCGTGCGAGAACGAGGCCTGCCAGTACGCCTCGCCGGGGCCGAGGTCGAAGGTGTAGCGCGCGTTGAGGCTGCCCTTGAAGCGCGGCGTGATCGGCAGCTGGGTGCCGGCCGCGGCCTGCGGGCCGCTGACCACGTTGCCGTTCGGGTCCAGGGTCCCGGCCGGGCACACCGTCTCCGGCTTGCCATCCGGGCGCAGCCAGCCGCAGAAGTTCTGGGTCAGCTTGGCGTCGTACCAGGCGAAGCTGCCGGTGATCTGCAGGTTGTAGGTGGCGGCCCAGACCAGGTCGGTCTCCAGGCCGTTGATGCGCGCCTGGTTGGCGTTGCGGATCTCGGTCAGGCCGTTCTGGCCGAGGTAGGAGAACTGGAAGTTCTTCCAGTCCTCGCGGAACACCGCGCCGTTGAAGATGAAGCTGCCGTTGCCCCAGGAGGTCTTCCAGCCGGCCTCGTAGTTGGTGAGGAAGTCGGACAGGTACGGCGGCAGGGTGCCGCGGCGGTTGATGCCGCCGGGGCGGTAGCCTTCCGACCAGGTCGCGTACACCAGCTTGGTGTCGTTGATCTTGAAGGTGAGGTTGGCGCGGTAGATCGACCCGTTCTCCTTCACGCCCTTGTCGAACACCATGCACGGCGCGCCCTTGTAGGGCTGCCAGTTGGACGGGGCGCCGTACTGCGCATAGCAGCCGGCTTCGCCGTAGCGGTCGGCAGGCGGCTGGCTGGACTGCGAGGAATAGCCCTCGGCGAACCCGAAGAAACCCTTGAGGCTGTTGCGGGCATGGAACCAGCGCCCGCCGGCGTTGAGCTCCAGGCGGTCGGTCAGGTCGTAGCTGAGCTGGCCGAACACGGCGCGGTCGTCGTCGGTGCGGTCCTGCCGGGTCAGCCAGATGGTGTTCGGCCAGCCGCTGACCGAGAGCACGCTGGCCAGGCCGTCGATCTGGTAGTCCTGCAGGATGTCGTGGCTCTGGTTCTGCCAGAACAGGCCGGCCACCAGCCGCAGACGGTTGTCCTGCGGCGAGGCGATGCGCAGCTCGTGGCTGGTGCGCCGGTAGCGGTCGGTGGCGTTGATGTGCTGGGCCGGATTGATCAGGTTGTCGTTGTTGTCGTAGAAGTACGCGCCGTAGCCGGCCAGGCTGTCGTACCAGTAGCCGTAGTCGCTGTAGTCGGCGGCGGAATCCACGTCGCGATTGAGGTGCGAGAACACGTAGGTCAGGTCGAAGTTGCCGATCTTGCCTTCCACCGTCATCGCCGCCTGGTACCAGCGGTCGTCAGAGAATTCCGGATAGAAATGCTTGACCGCGGTGTTGCCGTAGGAGCTGTCGTAGCCCGCGCTGGCACTGCCCACCAGCGGGTCGATGCCGGCGCTGCCGTGCGCCTTCATCTTCTGCGCGATCAGCTGCGGGGTGACGGTCCAGCGGTCGTTGATGTCGAAGCGCACGGCCGCGCGCACGCCGGCGGTGTCGGCGGTGTTGTAGTTGTTCTTGGCGAAGGCGGCGTTGTCCGCGACGATCCCCGAGGTCGGATAGGTGCGGGTGCCGTGCAGGTTGTCCACCCAGCCGGCGTCGTGCTTCTGCCAGCCCACCAGGCGCACCGCGGCGGTGTTGTTGTTCATCGGCAGGTTGACGAAGCCTTCCAGCACGTGGCCGATGCCGCCGCCGTCGATCGCGCTGGCTTCCACCGCGAAGCCCGCCGCATAGCCCGATGGGTCGGGCTTCTTGGTGATGATGCGCACGGTGCCGGACTGCGAACTGGCGCCGTACAGCGTGCCCTGCGGGCCGGCCAGCGCCTCCACCCGGTCGATGTCGTACATGTGGATGTCGAGCGCGCCCTGGATGGTGGTGATGGGCTGCTCGTCGAGGTACATGCCCACGCTGGGCTGCGAACCGGAGTGGTTGCCATCACCGCCGCTGGCCACGCCGCGCATGTACACCTGCACGAACCCGGGACCGGAGAACACGCCGCCGCCGGCGGTACCGTAGCTCAGGCTGGGGATCATCTTGGCGTAGTCGCTGAACGACGCCACGTCCTGCTGCTCCAGCTGGGTGCTGCCCAGCACCTGCAGGCTGATCGGCACCTTCTGCAGGTTTTCCTCGCGCTTCTGCGCGGTCACCGTCACCGTGCCCAGCGTACGCGTGTCCTTGTCCTTGTCTTTCGCCGCCGCGTCCTTGGCCGGCGACGGCGGATTGGCGTCCTGCGCCCAGGCCGGTGCGGCGAAGGCCAAGGCCACCGCGACCGCCAGCGGGATCTTGCGGAACGCCCGACCGCGCCGGTTTCCCCCTTTCCGAACAATGTGTTGCGCAGACATGCCTGACTCCCCAGAGTGGATGATGTCGCCGCATTGACAGCCGGATTGCCGCCAAGGTTTAAACCTGTTTTAACCGGTTTTCAACAATCGCCTCAGGCCTCCCCCCGGGCCGCCCCCAAGTCCGGCGGCACCGCCGGGTAGGCCTCCAGCACCGGCCCCAGCGCCTGCTTCAACGGCTCCAGCCACGGCTCGAAGCGCCGCCACTGCGCCAGGCCTTCGCGGTAGATCGGCCGCCGCACCTGCTCGGAACTGGCGGTGCGCACCGCGCGCGGGTTCTCGAAGAAGCGCAGGCAGCGCGCATCGAACGGCAACCCGCAGTAGTCCAGCAGCGCGCGCACCTGCGCCTCGGTGTCCTCCACCATCGCCTCGTGGAACACGCGGTGGATGCGCCCGGGCAGCACCGCGTCGAAATGCGCCATCAGCATCACGTAGTCGGCGTAGTAGTGGCCGAGGTCGGCCAGGTCGTAGCTGAAGGCCTGGCCGCGCGCGAAGTGCTGCTTGAAGTTGGAGAAGCAGCAAGCCAGCGGATGCCGGCGCGCATCGATGATCTTCGCGTTCGGCAGGATCGCGTGGATCAGGCCGACGTGGGCGAAGTTGTTCGGCATCTTGTCGATGAACAGCGGCCGCCCCTCGCGCCGCTGCGGCTGCACCCGGCGCAGGTAGTCGCGGCCCAGCGCCTCCAGTTCGGCGCGCGGCAGCGCGGCCAGCACGTCGTGGTAGGACGTGGTCTCCGGATTGCCGGCGCGCTCGCGCAGCTGGCGGGTGATGGCGATGATCGCCGGCAGCTCCATGGTGCCTTCCACCTGCGGATGGCTGGCCAGGATCTGCTCGACCAGGGTCGATCCTGCGCGCGGCATGCCCAGCACGAAGATCGGATCGGGCGCGGGGCAGCCGGCGCCGGCGCGCTCGGCGAAGAACTCGCGGGTATAGGTGCGGATCGCGCGGCGGGTGCGCGTGCGCGCCAGCGCCGCGTCGTAGGGCAGCTGCGCGCGCCGCAGCGCGTTGCCGCGCGCGTAGTGCGCGAACGCCGCGGCATCGTCCCCGCCGGCATCCTCCAGCGCCTTGCCCAGCGCGAACTCGAAATGCAGCCGCGCATCGTCGTCGAGGTCGTCGCGCCGCAGCTGCGCGCGCATCGCCTCGATGTCGGCGGCGTCGAAGCGCACGGTCTTGAGGTTGGCCAGGCTCCACCACGCGCCGCCGAACCCGGGGGTCAGCGCGATCGCGCGGCGATAGGCGGCGATCGCATCGCCGGTGCGGCCGGCGGTCTTCAGCGCGTGGCCGTAGCCCAGCCACACCTGCCATTGCCCGGGCACGCGCGCCAGCACCCGTTCGTAGGCGCCGATCGCGGCCTCGAAATCCCCCAGCTTGCCCAGGATCACCGCGCGCAGGTTGTGCAGCGACTGGCTGTCGGGCGCGCGCTCCAGCAGGCGATCGACCTCCACCAGCGCCTCGTCGTGGCGGTTGCCGCGGTTGAGCAGGCCGGCGTAGTTCTGGCGCGCGGCGTCGAACCCCGGCGCGCGTGCCAGCG
>JBKBXH010000059.1:6564-6795 GCA_046313655.1 Thermomonas sp.
TGCTCCAGCAGGGCGATGGCCTCCTCGTTGCGGCCCAGGCGCGCGCCCAGCTCGGCCAGCATGCGCAGCGCGGCCACGTCGCCCGGATGCGCGGACAGGCGGGCACGCAGGCGGGTCTCCGCGTCCGGCAGGTCGCCGCGCGCCAGCGCATCGGCGGCCGCCATCAGCGCCGGGTCGCGCGCGCTGTGGTGCACGTGCCGGAGGTAGGCGGCATCGGCGCCGGCGGCATCG
>JBKBXH010000060.1:0-6712 GCA_046313655.1 Thermomonas sp.
CAGCCCGCGCCGGGCCTTCTCGAAATCGGTATCGGAGGCGAACTGGCGCTCGGCGCCGCGGCAGATGCGCGCCATCGCCTCCACCGCCTTCACCGGCCAGTGGCCGGCGGCGGTCTCCTGCGAGAGCATCACCGCGTCGGTGCCGTCGATGACCGCATTCGCCACGTCCAGCACCTCGGCGCGGGTGGGGATCGGGCTATCCACCATCGACTGCAGCATCTGGGTGGCGGTGATCACCACCTTCTCGCGCGCCACCGCCTCGCGGATGATCTTCTTCTGCAAGCCGGGCAGCTCGGCGTCGCCGATCTCCACGCCCAGGTCGCCGCGCGCCACCATCACCACGTCGCTGGCGTCCACGATCTCGGCCAGGTGCTCGATCGCCTCGGCGCGCTCGATCTTCGACACCAGCGCGGCGCTGCTGCCGTGCGCCTTGGCCACCCGCCGCGCCTCGTGCATGTCCTCGGCGCTGCGGCAGAACGAGACCGCGATGAAGTCCACCTGCATCGCCGCGGCCACCGCGATCAGCTCGCGGTCGCGTTCGGTGATCGCGCCCAGCGACAGCCCGCCGCCCTGCTTGTTCAGGCCCTTGCGGTTAGACAGCACGCCGTCGTTGAGCACGGTGGTGGCGATGCGTTCGCCATGCACGGCATCGACCTGCAACTGCACCAGCCCGTCGTCCAGCAGCAGAACGTCGCCGGGGGCGACGTCGGCCGGCAGTTCGAGGTAGCTCACGCCCACCTGGGCGGCGTCGCCGGGCGGTGCATCGAGGCTGGCCACCAGGTCGAAGCGCTCGCCGGCCCGCAGCTGCACCTTGCCCTCGGCGAAGGTCTCGATGCGGATCTTCGGCCCCGGCAGGTCGGCCAGGATGCCGACCTCGCGCCCGATCTTGGCCGCCATCGCGCGCACCGCCTCGCCGCGCGCGACCTGCGCCGACGGGTCGCCGTGCGAGAAGTTCAGCCGCACCACGTCCACCCCCGCGCGCAGCACCGCCTCCAGCACCTCCGGCGGATCGGTGGCCGGGCCGAGGGTGGCGACGATGCGGGTGTGGCGGCGTTGTTCGGGTGTGGCGGCAGTGGTCATGGAGGCGCGGGATCGTGTGCTTGAGGTTGATCCCACGCTACCACGGCGATCCGTCGCGCGAACGGCGGATCCGGGGCCTGCAATCGACTTCAGCCGGCGCGTGCCTGCAGCGCGGCGACCGCCGGCAGGGTCTTGCCCTCCAGGAACTCCAGGAACGCGCCGCCGCCGGTGGAAATGTAGGACACCCCGGAGGCGATGCCGAACTTGTCCACGGCCGCGAGGGTGTCGCCGCCGCCGGCGATGGAAAAGGCCTTCGACGCGGCGATCGCGCGCGCCACCGCCTCGGTGCCGGCCGCGAACGCGTCGAACTCGAACACGCCCACCGGGCCGTTCCACACCACGGTGCCGGCCTGGGCGATGAGCTCCGCGTAGCGCGCGGCGGTGGCCGGGCCGATGTCGAGGATCATGTCGCTCTCGCCCACCGCGTCCACCGCCTTCACGGTGGCCGGCGCGTCGGCGGCGAAGGTCGGCGCCACCACCACGTCGAGCGGCAGCGGGATGTCCGCGCCGCGCGCCCTGGCGTCGGCCATGATCTGCCTCGCGGTGTCGAGCAGGTCCGGCTCCACCAGCGACTTGCCGACGCCGTGGCCCAGCGCGGCAATGAAGGTATTGGCGATCCCACCGCCGACGATCAGCTGGTCGACCTTGCCAACCAGGCTGCCCAGCAGCTCGAGCTTGGTGCTGACCTTGCTGCCGGCGACGATGGCCAGCAGCGGCCGCGCGGGGCTGGCCAGCGCCTTGTCCAGCGCGTCGAGTTCGGCCATCAGCAGCGGGCCGCCGCAGGCGATCGGGGCGAAGCGGATGACGCCGTGGGTGGACGCCTGCGCGCGGTGCGCGGTGCCGAAGGCATCCATCACGAACACGTCGCACAGCGCGGCGTACTTCTTCGACAGCGCCTCGTCGTCGGCTTTCTCGCCGACGTTCATGCGGCAGTTCTCCAGCAGCACCAACTGGCCAGGCGCCACGGCTACGCCGTCCACCCAGTCCTTCACCAGCGGCACGTCCACGCCCAGCAGCGCGCGCGGCGCGGCGAGGCCGATGTCGGCCAGCCGCAGCACGTCGGCGGCGGGCAGGGTGCCGTGCGGGGGGTGCGGCGATGGCATCTGCGGCGTGGGTCCGGCAGTTGCGGGGCGGGGCGGCGTGGACGCGCGGAGGGCGGGCTCAGGCGCCGGCGGGGGCGCCGCCGCGGTCGGGCAGCGACACCGAGATGTCCAGCACGTCGTGCTCGCCGTCCTTGATCAGGTCCACCTTCACCGCGTCGGCTTCCACCGCCACGTACTTGCTGATCACTTCCAGGATCTCGCGCCGCAGCAGCGGCATGTAGTCCGGCGCGCCGGCCGAGCTGCGCTCCTGCGCGATGATGATCTGCAGGCGGTTCTTGGCGGTCTGCGCGGTGTTCTTCTTGGGCTTGAGGAAGTCGAAGATGGACATGCGTCAACCCCCGAACAGCTTGCTGAAGAAGCCCTTCTTCTCGACCGTGGTGAAGCGCAGCGGGCGGTCCTCGCCCAGCAGTCGCGCCACCGCGTCGTCGTAGGCCTGGCCGGCGATCGACTCCACGTCCATGATCACCGGCTCGCCCTTGTTGGACGCGTTCAGCACGTCGCCGGACTCGGGGATCACGCCGATGGTCTTCAGGCCCAGCACTTCCTCCACGTCCGCGATCGAGAGCATCTCGCCGCTCTCCACCCGCGCCGGGCTGTAGCGGGTCAGCAGCAGGTGCGCGGTGACCTCGCCGTCGTTGCGCTCGGCACGGTGGGTCTTGGAGGCTAGCAGGCCCAGCACGCGGTCGGAGTCGCGCACCGAGGAGACTTCCGGGTTCACCACCACCACCGCGCGGTCGGCGAAGTACATCGCCAGGAACGCGCCCTTCTCGATCCCGGCCGGGCTGTCGCACAGGATGTAGTCGAAACCGTCGGCGGCCAGTTCCTTCAGCACCTTCTCCACGCCGTCCTTGCTCAGCGCGTCCTTGTCGCGGGTCTGGCTGGCGGCCAGCACGTACAGGTTGTCAAAGCGCTTGTCCTTGATCAGCGCCTGCTTGAGCGTGGCCTCGCTGTGGATGACGTTCACGAAGTCGTACACCACCCGCCGCTCGCAGCCCATGATCAGGTCGAGGTTGCGCAGGCCGACGTCGAAGTCGATCACGGCGACCTTCTTGCCGTGGCGCGCGAGTCCGGTGGCGAGGCTGGCGCTGGTCGTGGTTTTGCCCACGCCGCCCTTGCCCGAGGTGATGACGATGATTTCGGCCAAGTTGGCTTCTCCGTGATGGGCCGAGGGCTCAGTCGAGCGCCGCCAGCCTGAGTTGTCCGTGGTCCAGCCAGACCTGCACGGCCTTGCCGCGCAGGTCCGCCGGGATGTCTTCCAGCACTTTGTAATGGCCCGCCACCGCCACCAGTTCCGCATGGAACTCGCGGCAGAAGATGCGGGCCTCGGTATTCCCCTGCGCGCCGGCCAGGGCGCGGCCGCGCAGGGCCCCATAGATGTGGATGCTGCCATCGGCCAGTACCTCGGCGCCAGCACCCACGGTGGACAGCACGGTCAGGTCGCGCTGCTCGGCGTACACCTGCTGGCCGGAGCGCACCGGGGCGGACTGGATCAGGCCGGGCTTGCCGTCGCCGGCGCGCGTGGCGGGCGGCGGCGGGGGCGCGGCCGCCTGGGCGGGGGTGGGCGGCGGGGGTGCTGCGGGAGCGGCTTCCGCCGTGGCGGGCTCGTACTGGGCGCGGAACTTGGCCAGCAGCGGCAAGCCGAGCTCACGCGCCAGGGCGTCGATCTCGCGGGTGCCGTAGGCCAGCGCCACCGGCAGCACGCCGGCCTCGCGCAGGGCCGCGATCAGCGCCCTGGCCTGCTCCGCGCTCGGGGCCTGCAGCAGGCCGCCGAAGTCCAGCACCACCGCGGCGCGCGCGAACAGGTTCGGCGCGCGCTGCACGCGCTCGCGCATCTCGCGCGCCAGCTGCTCGGGATCGAGGTGGCGGATGCGCAGGTTGGCGATGCCGACCTGGCCGAACTTGAGCTCGCCGGCCTGGGCGTAATCCGGCTGCGCGCTCATGCGCAGGCCTCGCGGGCATCGGCGCTGGCGGCCTGCGGGCGCGGGCGCTGCAGCCAGGGCACGTCCGGCAGGGCATCGCCGTAGGTCTGGCGCACCCATTCGTAGCTGCACAGCGGCTTCATCAGCATCGCCGCGCGCAGGCCATGCTCGGCCATCACGTTCTGGCCGACCTCGCGGAAGCCGAAGCTGCCGTGGAACAGCAGCGCGTGGTCGGCGCCCTGCTCCAGGAACACCTCGCAGGCCAGCTGCGGGTAGCGCAGCTCGGCATAGCTCTGCACGTCGGCATACAGCGCGCGGCCCACGCCGCCGCCGCGGCGGCGGCTGGCCACCACCACGCGGTCGATGTAGAAGAAATCGGGATGGCGCGCGCGGAACCAGGCGAAATTGACGCTGTCGTGGGCGGCGTGCGCGCCGAAACCGATCAGGAAGCCGGCCAGCGCGCCGTCGCGTTCGGCCACCCGGAAATACTCGGCGTGGTCGTACAGCCGGCGCAGGCGCGCCGCATCCAGCGGAAGGATCGCAGGACCAGCCGCATTGTTGAGGGCCAGGACGGAATCCAGCTCGTGCTCGCGCACGTCGCGGATGGCGATCGTCATTCCTTCAGACTCCGGGTAGCGGCTGCGGGCGGCCCACCATGGCGCGCCGGTCGGGGATTATCGCACGTGCCGCCGGCGGGGGCATGACCTTGGAGGTGCGCGATCCGCCGCCGGAGGCGTTATAAGGCGGCATGCTCGTCCGTATCTCGCATACCCGCCTGCTGCGCGCCGCCGGCCTGTTCACCTGGGCGATGGTGGGGCTGCCGCTGCTGTATCTGTGGCTGGCCCCGCACCTGGCCGGGGGCGGCGACGACCTCGCGCTGCGGCCGATGCCCTGGCAGGGCTGGCTGGCCTACCTGGCGTTCGGTGCCTGCTATGCCTGGCTCACCCGCGGGCTGGGCGGGCGCCGCCACCGGCTGCCGGACTACCTGCTGCTGGTGGTGCTCACCCTGGCCGCGCTGGGGGTGAGCTATTACAACGGCTCCGGCCTCGGTAGCGTGCTGCTGATGGTGGCCGCCTGCGTGCTGCCTTGGCTGCTGCCGCTGCCGTGGGGCGTGGCCTGGCTGCTGGCCGGGCAGCTGGCGGTGGCGCCGGTGTTCATCCGCTGGCTGGGTTTCCCCCCGCTGGAGGCGCTGATGCAGTCGATGCTGTACGCGGGCTTCTCGGGCTTCGTGTTCATCGTTAGCCTGGTCGCGCTGCAGCAGGCGCAGGCGCGCGAGGAGCAGCGCCGCCTGAACGCGGAGCTGCGCGCCACCCGCGCGCTGCTGGCCGACAGCGCGCGGGTGAACGAGCGCACCCGCATCGCGCGCGAGCTGCACGACCTGCTGGGCCACCACCTGACCGCGCTGAGCCTGAACCTGGAGGTGGCCGGCCATCTCTCCGAGGGGCGGGTGAAGGAGCACGTGCAGCAGGCGCACACGCTGGCGCGGCTGCTGCTGACCGACGTGCGCGAGGCGGTGAGCCAGCTGCGCGAGGGCGGCGCCATCGACCTCGGCGCGGCGTTGCGTCCGCTGGCCGAGAACGTGCCCAGCCTGCAGATCCACATGGACATCCAGGCCCCGCTGACGGTGGACGACCCCGAGCGTGCGCACGTGCTGCTGCGCTGCGCGCAGGAGGCCATCACCAACGCGGTGCGCCATTCCGGGGCCGGCCAGCTGTGGCTGTCGGCCCGCCGCGAGGGCAGCGATGTGGTCCTGCAGGTGCGCGACGATGGCCGCGGCAGCGACCAGGTGGTGCCGGGCAACGGCCTGCGCGGGCTGGGCGAGCGCCTGCGGATGCACGGCGGGCGGGCCGACATCGCCAGCCAGCGCGGCCACGGGTTCCAGATCACCATTACCTTGCCGGTGGCGCCGAACGCCGCCCTTTCCCTTCCCGCAGGAGCCGCCGCATGAGCAGAACCCGTCCCATCCGCGTGTTCCTGGTCGATGACCAGACCCTGGTGCGCCAGGGCATTCGCTCCCTGCTGTCGCTGGCCGAGGGCGTGGAGGTGGTGGCCGAGGCGGTGGACGGCCGCCAGGCCGTCGAGCAGATCCCGCAGGTCGCGCCCGACGTGGTGCTGATGGACATGCGGATGCCGGCGATGTCGGGCCTGGAGGCCCTGCAGGCGCTCGGCAAGGCCGGCGCCCTGCCGCCGACCATCATCCTCACCACCTTCGACGACGACCAGCTGGTGCTGGCCGGGATCAAGGCCGGGGCCAAGGGCTACCTGCTGAAGGACGTGTCGCTGGAGCAGCTGGTGGGCGCGATCCAGACCGTGGCCGACGGCGGCTCGCTGGTGCAGCCGGCGGTGACCCAGCGCCTGCTGTCGGGGCTGGAGCACATGCGCAACGAGTTCGTCAGCCTCGACCGCCCGGACCCGCTGACCGACCGCGAGACCGAGATCCTGCGCCTGATGGCCTCCGGCTTCTCCAACAAGGAGATCGCCAACTCGCTGGGCGTGGCCGAGGGCACCATCAAGAACCACGTCTCCAACATTCTGTCCAAGCTCGGCGTGCGCGACCGCACCCGTGCGGTGCTGAAGGCGTTCGAGCTGCAGTTGGTCTGACCAGGACAG
>JBKBXH010000061.1:0-6664 GCA_046313655.1 Thermomonas sp.
CCCCGGTGAAGGCGGTCGCCGACGGCACCGTGGTGTTCGCCGACTGGATGACCGGCTACGGCAACATCCTCATCATCGACCACGGCAACGGCTACATGAGCCTGTACGCGCACAACGACAGCCTGCTGCGCAGCGCTGGCGATGCGGTGCGGCGCGGGGATGCGGTGGCCACCGTCGGCACCTCCGGCGGGCAGTCGGCGCCGGCCCTGTACTTCGAACTGCGCCACAACGGCGCGCCGGTCAACCCCGCGGCCTGGCTGAGCCGGCAATGACACCGCCGGCGTGCCGCAGGCCGCGTTCGCAGGCAAGATGAGGGAACCGCGCCCGCGCGCGCGGGTCGAACGGCGACACGTGGCCCTTGGCGGTGCGGTCGCCGCCGGCGTCACTGGCAATGCCGGCGTTTCCGGCACCGTTTTTCCAGCGATTCCACCAGCGATTCCACCAGCACCAGCGGGAGCACTGCATGCGGACCAGGCCACTTTCCCTTCTCATCGCGCTGGCGCTTGCCGCATCCCCGCTGCTGGCCGTGGCGCAGCAGGCCGCGCCTGCACCGGCAGCGGACGCCGCGCCGCCGCCGGTGCAGGACGATGGCGAGGACCCGGACGTGGCCGCGCTGGCGGCCTCCAAGGTGCCACTGGAGGAGATCCGCCGCTACGTCACCGTGTACAACGCGATCAAGCAGGCCTACGTGGACCCGGTGGACGACCACACCCTGATGCAGTCGGCGGTGCGCGGCCTGCTGTTCAACCTCGACCCGCACAGTGCCTATCTGGAGAAGGCCGATGCCGAGGACTTCGACGAGCAGACCCGCGGCGCCTACGACGGCGTCGGCGTGCAGCTGCAGCAGTTGCCGGACGGCAGCCTGCGCGTGATCGCGCCGCTCGACGACAGCCCGGCCGCGCGTGCCGGGCTGCGCAGCGGCGACCGCATCGTGGCGATCGACGGCAAGCTGCTGATGGCCGGCCAGAGCGACGGCTCCGCGCCGCTGCGCGGCAAGGCCGGCACCAAGGTGGTGGTGAAGGTGGTGCGCGAGGGCGTGCGCGAGCCGTTCGACCTCACCCTGGTGCGCGACACCATCCGCACCGCCAGCGTGCGCTCGCGGATGCTGGAGCCGGGCTTCGGATACATCCGCATCGCCAGTTTCCAGGCCGATACCGCCGCCGATTTCGTCAAGCAGCTCGACGCGCTGCAGAAATCCGCGCCGCTGCGTGGGCTGGTGATCGACCTGCGCAGCAACCCCGGCGGGCTGCTGGTGGGCGCGGTGCAGATCGCCGACGAACTGCTGGACAGCGGCAACATCGTCAGCACCCGCGGGCGCGAGGCGATCGGCACCACCCGCTTCGACGCCACCCCGGGCGACCGCCTGCACGGGGCGCCGGTGGTGGTGCTGGTGGATGCCGGCTCGGCCAGCGCCGCCGAGGTGCTGGCCGGTGCGCTGCACGACAACAAGCGCGCGCGGGTGGTGGGCAGCCGCACGTTCGGCAAGGGCTCGGTGCAGACCTTGCTGCCGCTGGACAACGGCGATTCGGCGAAGCTCACCACCGCGCGCTATTACACCCCCAGCGGCCATTCCATCCAGGCGCTGGGGATCGAGCCGGACGTGGTCCTGCATCCCGAGGACGGCCAGCGCCGGCCGGCGGTGATCAGCGAGGCGGAGCTGCCCGGCCATCTCGCCGCCGAGGCCGGCGCGATGGAAGGCGACAACGCCGGGGACGTGCTGCCCGGGCAGAAGCCGATCGACGCCTCCCTGCGCGAGCTCAAGGCGATGGCTGGCATCGCGCCACCGTCGACCCCCGCCGCCAAGCCCGCGCCCGCCAGGCCCGCGCTGACGCCGATGCCGACGCCGGCCAAGCCCGCGGCCAAGCCGGCCCCCTGATCCCTCAGTAGCCGCGGTGACGGCGCAGGCGGCGCGCGATCGCCGCCTTGGTGAGCAGCGCGAACACGATCCCGAACAGGAAGCCGGCGATATGCGCCGGCCAGGCCACCGCGCCGAAGGTCGGCCCGGCATAGGCGAACCCGACCTGCAGCAGCGCCCATAGCCCGATCAGCAGGAACGCCGGCACCCGCACGAACTGCAGGAACAGGCCCAGCGGCAGCACCACTCCCAGGCGCGCGCCGGGGAGCAGCGCCAGGTAGGCGCCGATCAGCGCCGAGACCGCGCCGCTGGCGCCGATGATGATGCGGTCCGGGGCTTCGATCGCCAGCACCGCGGCCAGGTTGGCGACCGCGCCCCCGAGCAGGAACAGCAGCAGCAGGCGGCCGCCGCCCATCACCCGTTCCGCCGGCAGGCCGAAGATCAGCAGGAACACGAGGTTGCCCAGCAAGTGCAGCCAGTCGGCGTGCAGGAACAGGGCCGAGACCAGACGCAGCGCACTGCCGTCGGCCAGCGCCCGCCGCCACTCCTCGAGGCTGTCCAGGCCGCCGCTGAGCACGCCCCAGTCCAACGCGGTGGCGAGGCTGCCAGCCGGCGCGTGCAGGGCAGCCAGCACGTAGGCCAGCCACAGCAGGGCGAACAGGGTGGGAGTGGCCCACACGAAATGGCGCTGCGGGCGGGGCGGGATGGCGACGAACATGCGGGGCCGTGGCGGGCCGGAGGAAGCCGGAGGAATTGTTAGAGCAGGGTTAAAGTTTGCGGTATAGTCGCATACGGCGACGTACGTGGAGGGGGAACTCCGGTGCGCGCACACGCGACGCGTGCGCCCGGCGATCTTCGCCGATCGCTGCTGGCAACACAAAAAACCATACCGCTCTAGCATTCGGAGACACATCAAATGGGCAACACTCGCAAGATCCGCGCTTCGGCACTCGCGCTGGCCGTGCTCGGCACCCTGTTCGTCGGCCAGGCGGCCGCCTCGGGCTTCCAGCTGCGCGAGCAGAGCGTGAAGAACCTCGGCAAGTCCAACGCCGGCAGCATGGTCGGCAAGGACGCGGCGGTGGTTTCGCTCAATCCGGCGGCGATGGTCAACCTGGACAAGAACACCTTCCAGGCCGACCTGACCGTGATCGACCTGTACGCCAAGTTCAACGGCGGCGGTGCCATCCTCGGCAACCCGGCCAAGCCCCTGAACGGCGGCAACGGCGGCGACCCGGGCTCCCCGACCCCGGTGCCGAACATGGCCGCGGTGTTTCCGATGCATGGCGCGCTGGAAGGCCTGACCCTGGGCGCCAGCCTGGGCGCGCCGTTCGGCCTGGCCACCAAGTACGACGCGAACTGGGTGGGTCGCTACCGCGCCATCGAGTCCGACGTGAAGAGCATGGACCTGACCCTGTCGGCCGCGCTGAAGCTCAGCGACGGCGTGTCGATCGGCGCCGGCTTCATCTGGGAGCGCGCGCAGGCCCCCCTGACCAAAGCGATCGACTTCGGCACCGCGATCTGCGCAGGCTCGGGCAACCCGGCCAACTGTTTCAACCCGAGCTATCCGTTCCAGCCGCAGGCGCTGGACGGTGCCTTCAAGGTCAAGGGCGCCGACAACAGCATTGGTTTCGTGGTGGGTGCGCAGATCGCCCCGACCGACAAGCTGGCCATTGGCCTGAGCTACCGCTCCGAGATCAAGCACGAGCTGAAGGGTGATCTGTACTTCTCCGGCGTGCCGGCTCTGCTGTCCAGCGACCCGCGCTTCGTCAGCGGCCCCGGTGGCGCGCGCCTGGTGACCCCGAGCGTCACCACCGTGAGCGTGAAGTACGCCTTCGCCGACAACTTCCGCGTGCTGGCCGACTACCAGTACACCGGCTGGGATTCGCTGCAGGATGTCACCATCAAGCGCAGCAACGGCACCGTGGTCGGCAGCGAGCCGTTCCACTGGAGCAACACCAGCTTCTACTCGCTGGGCATGGAGTACGACCTTTCGCCGGCGCTGACCCTGCGTGGCGGCATCGGCAAGGACAAGACCCCGACCAACGACGCTACCCGCACCCCGCGCCTGCCCGACAACGACCGGACCCTGTACTCGATCGGCGCCACCTGGAACGTCAGCGACAGCCTGTCGCTGGACGCCGGCTACCAGCGCATCGAGATCAAGTCGCCGATGGTCAACCTGCCGGTGGACGCGGCGGCCGGCAACACCTCGACCCTGGTCGGCAAGTACAGCGGCCACGCCGACCTGGTGGGCGTGTCGATGCAGTACCGCTTCTGATCCTTGCGATCACGCGGCAAGAAAAAGCCCCGCTTCGGCGGGGCTTTTTCGTTGCGGGCCGCGGGGCAAACGCGGATCAGTCGCCCAGGGTCAGCAGGCTGGCATTGCCGCCGGCGGCGGTGGTGTTGATGGTCACCGTCTTCTCGGTGGCGAAGCGCGGCAGGTAGTGCGGGCCACCGGCCTTGGGGCCGGTGCCGGACAGGCCCTGGCCGCCGAACGGCTGCACCCCGACCACCGCGCCGATCTGGTTGCGGTTGACGTAGATGTTGCCGACCTTGGCGCGCGCCACGATGCGGTCGATGGTGGCGTCGATCCGCGAGTGGATGCCCAACGTCAGGCCGTAGCCGGTGGCGTTGATGGCATCCACCACCGCGTCCAGCGCGTCCGCCTTCCAGCGCACCACGTGCAGGGCGGGGCCGAACTTCTCCTCGCGCAGCAGGGCGACCGACGGCAGCTCCCAGGCGGTGGGCGGGAAGAAGGTGCCGTGTTCGGTTTCGGGCGGCAGCGGGGTGCGTGCGATCAGGCGCGCCTCGCCGTCCATGCGGGCGGCGTGCGTGGCCAGCACCTGGCAGGCATCGGCGTCGATCACCGGGCCGACGTCGGTGGACAGCAGCGCCGGGTCGCCGACCTTCAGCTCGGCCATCGCCCCGGCCAGCATGGCGATCACCTTGTCGGCGATGTCGTCCTGCACCAGCAGGATGCGCGCGGCCGAGCAGCGCTGGCCGGCGGAGGTGAAGGCCGAGCCCATCGCGTCCTTGACCACCTGCTCCGGCAGCGACGAGCTGTCGGCGATCATCGCGTTCTGGCCACCGGTCTCGGCGATCAGGGTGGCGATCGGGCCGGCCTCGCGGCTGGCCAGCGCGCGGTTGATCAGGCGCGCGGTCTCGGTGGAGCCGGTGAAGCAGACGCCGGCCACGCGCGCATCGCGGGTCAGCGCTGCGCCCACGGTGGCGCCGTCGCCCGGCACGAACTGCAGCACGTCCTGCGGGATGCCGGCCTCGTGCAGCAGCTGCACCGCGGCGAAGCCGATCAGGTTGGTCTGCTCGGCCGGCTTGGCGATGACGGTGTTGCCGGCCGCCAGCGCGGCCGCGACCTGGCCGAGGAAGATGGCCAGCGGGAAGTTCCACGGGCTGATGCAGGCGAACACGCCGCGCCCGGCCAGCTGCAGCTGGTTGGACTCGCCGGTGGGGCCGGGCAGGGCGATCGGCGCGAAATGCTCGCGCGCCTGCAGCGCGTAGTAGCGCAGGAAATCCACCGCCTCGCGCACTTCCGCCACGCCGTCGGCCAGGGTCTTGCCGGCTTCCTTCACGCACATCGCCATGAACTGCGGCATGCGCGCCTCCAGCAGGTCGGCGGCGTGTTCCAGCAGCGCCGCGCGCGCGCCGGCGGGGGTGGCGTCCCAGCCGGCATGCGCGGCCACCGCGTTGGCCAGCGCGCGCTCGACGGTCGCGGCGTCCGCGGCCTGCCAGTGCCCCACCACCTCGCGGCGGTCGGCCGGGTTGGTGACGGCGATCGCCTCGCCGGCGGGCTGTGCGCCCGGCACCAGCGGCGTGGCGGTCCAGCGGCCGGCGCCGGCGTCGTTCATGGCGCTGGCGAGCGTGCGCAGCGCGTCGTCGTTGGCGAGGTTGATGCCCATGGAGTTGTCTCGAGGCTGGTGCTGGTCGCGGTAGAGGTTGACCGGCAGCGGGATGCGGGGATGCGGGATGTGTTCGAGCGCGGACACGAAGTCCACCGGGTCGCGGATGAGTTCCTCGACCGGGATGCTTTCATCGGTGATGCGGTTGACGAAGCTGGAATTGGCGCCGTTCTCCAGCAGCCGGCGCACCAGGTACGGCAGCAGGTCCTCGTGGCTGCCCACCGGCGCGTACACGCGGCAGGGCACGTCGAGGCGGTCGGCCGGGATCACCTCGGCGTAGAGGTCGTCGCCCATGCCGTGCAGCTTCTGGAACTCGAAGTCGCGGCGGCCGCGCATGGCGCGCGCCATCCGGTGCACGCGGGCGATGGTCTGCGCGTTGTGGGTGGCGAACATCGGGTACACCGCGTCGCCGGCGTCCAGCAGGCGGCGGGCGTTGGCGAGGTAGCTGACGTCGGTGTTCTGCTTGCGGGTGAACAGCGGGTAGCCGGCCTGGCCTTCCACCTGCGCGCGCTTGACCTCGGCGTCCCAGTAGGCGCCCTTGACCAGCCGCACCGGGATCCGCCGGCCCAGCTGGCCGGCCATGTGCACGATGTGGTCGATCACGAACGGCGCCCGCTTCTGGTAGGCCTGCACGACGATGCCGAAGCCGTTCCAGCCCTGTAGCGAGGGGTCCGCCATCACCTGGAACACGAGGTCGAGCGAGAGCTCGAGGCGGTCGGTTTCCTCGGCATCGATGGTCAGGCCGATGTCGTATTGCTTGGCCAGCCGGGCCAGCTCCAGCAGGCGCTCGCCCAGCTCTGCCAGCACGCGGGCGCGCTTGGCGTGCTCGTAGCGCGGGTGCAGCGCGGACAGCTTGACCGAGATGCTGGGGGCGGCGAATACGGCGTCGGCGCCC
>JBKBXH010000062.1:0-6647 GCA_046313655.1 Thermomonas sp.
GGAGGACCAGCGCGCCAAGGCCGAGACCATCGTGGTGCCGGCCAGCGCCGGCCAGCCGGCGCGCCGGATCGGGGTGGTGAAGCTGCCCGGCTTCTACCAGGACTTCGAGGCCCGCCGCCGCGGCGAGAAGAACTACGCCTCCGCCACCCGCGACGTGGCGCGCATGCTGGCCGAGTTCCGCGCGCAGAAGATGGACGGCGTGGTGCTGGACCTGCGCGGCAACGGCGGCGGTTCGCTGAACGAGGCGATCGAGCTGACCGGGCTGTTCATCGACAAGGGCCCGGTGGTGCAGGTGCGCGAGACCGGTGGCCGGGTCAACGTGCAGTACGACCAGGACCCGGGCGTGGCCTGGGACGGCCCGCTGGCGGTGCTGGTGAACCGCGGCTCGGCCTCGGCGTCGGAGATCGTGGCCGGCGCGATCAAGGACTACGGGCGCGGCCTGATCATCGGCGAGAACACCTTCGGCAAGGGCACCGTGCAGACCATGGTGGACCTCGACCGCTGGCCGGCCAACGAGACCCCGCGCTTCGGCGAGGTCAAGCTGACCGTCGCCCAGTTCTTCCGTCCCGACGGCAGCAGCACCCAGAACAAGGGCGTGGAGCCGGACGTGGCCTTCCCGACCAGCGTGGATGCCGCCGACTTCGGCGAAAGCACCTACCCCAACGCGCTGCCGTGGACCCGCATCGCCGCCGCGCCGCACGTGCGCTACGGCAACTTCGCGCCGCTGCTGCCGCAGCTGGACGCGCTGCACCAGGCGCGCGCGGCCAAGGACGTGGAGTACCAGTGGTGGGTGGAGGACGTGCGCCGCTTCCGCGAGGAGCAGGCCAAGAAGTCGATCTCGCTGAACGAGGCCGAGCGCCGCGCCGAGCGCGACAAGTTCGATGCCCAGCGCAAGCAGCGCGCCGAGGAGCGCAAGCGCCTCGGCCTGCAGCAGGACCCGCTGCTGGACGCGCGCCCTGACGACGGCCTCGCCGCCGACGAGCGCAACGTGGCCGATTCGGTGGCGCGCGAGGAGGCGGCGAAGAAGGCCACCGACCCGCTGCTGCGCGAATCCGCGGCGATCTTGTCGGATGCGATCGGCCTGCTCGGCAAGGACGCGGGGCTGGCGGCGCAGGTGCTGCCGGCCACCCGCAATGCCGCCGGCCACTGGGCCGACTGACCGCGCCGTTTCCGGGTTTCCATGGGGTTTCTGGCGGGCGTCCTCGGGCGCCCGCCGTTGTTAAGGGCTGCTGTCCGGGGTATCTGCAATGCCGTCTTCCACACCGCCCGCCGCGCGCGTCGCGCTGGCGCTGGCCGCCGTGTACGTGATCTGGGGCTCCACCTATCTCGCCATCCGGTTCGCGCTGGAAGGCGGGTTCCCGCCGTTCCTGCTCGGCGGGATCCGCTTCGTCATCGCCGGCGCGCTGATGTTCGCCCTGCTGCGCTGGCGCGGGCTGCCGGCGCCGACGCCCGCGCAATGGCGCAACGCGGCGGTGATGGGCACGCTGATGCTGCTGCTGGGCAACGGCATGGTGAACCTGGCCGAGACCACGGTGTCGTCCGGGCTGGCCGCGGTGACGGTGGCCTCGGCGCCGCTGTGGATGGCGGTGTTCGCCGGCCTGCGCGGCGAGCGTCCGACCCGCGGCGAGGCGCTGGGCCTGGGCATCGGCTTCGCCGGGGTGGTCTGGCTCAGCACCGGCGGCAGCCTGACCGGCGCGCCGCTGGGGCTGGTGGCCTTGCTGCTGGCTTCGGTCAGCTGGTCGTTCGGTTCGATCTGGAGCCGCGGCCGCGATCTGCCGACGCCGTTCATGTCGGCCGCCGCGCAGATGTTGTGCGGCGGCGTGCTGATGCTGGCGGCCGGGCTGGCGCTGGGCGAACGCCTGCACGGCCTGCCCACGCTGCACGCCATCGGTGCGTTCTGGTACCTGGTGGTGATGGGCTCGCTGGTCGGGTTCTCCGCCTACATCTGGCTGTTGCACCACGTGCGCCCGGCGCTGGCCGGCAGCTATGCCTACGTGAATCCGGCGATCGCGGTGGTGCTGGGCGCGTGGCTCGCCCGCGAGCGCTTCGGCGCGCGCGAGCTGGTGGCGATGGCGGTGATCCTCGCCGGCGTGGTCATCATCACCTTCGCGCGCACCGCGAAGGCGGCCCGGCCCGCGCCGGTCGCGCCGGAGGAGGCACCGTGAGCGCGCATGCGCAGGCCGTGCGCGGCACCTGGGTGGCGGTGGGCACCTTCGTGCTGTGGGGCGTGGCGCCGCTGTACTGGCACCTGCTGAAGGCGGTGCCCTCGCTGCAGATCGTGCTGCACCGGGTGGTGTGGAGCGCGCTGCTGGTCGGCGCCTTCCTCGCCTGGCGCGACGGCCGCCACTGGCTGCGCGACGTGCTGGCCGGGCAGCCTCGGCTGCGCTGGATGCTGCTGCTCAGCGGGGTGCTGATCTCCAGCAACTGGGGCCTGTACATCTGGGCGGTGAACGCCGGGCACGTGGTGGAGACCGCGCTGGGCTACTTTATCAACCCGCTGCTCAACGTGGTGATCGGCGTGCTGTTCCTGCGCGAGCGCCTGCGCCCGCTGCAGTGGGCGTCGGTGGCGATCGCTGCGGCCGGCGTGCTGTGGCTGACCGTGCGCTACGGCCAGTTCCCGTGGATCGCGCTCGCGCTGGCGGTGTCGTTCGGCGTGTACGGCGTGCTGCGCAAGCTGGCGCACGTGGATTCGGTGACCGGGCTGGGCGTGGAGAGCGCCTACCTGTTCCTGCCGGTGCTGGCGCTGCTGGCCTGGAGTGAGCTGCACGGCAGCGGCGGGTTCCTGGCGCTGGGCGGGCACCCGGGCTATGGCCCCGGGCTGGACGCGCTGCTGGTGCTGTCCGGGCTGGTGACCGCGCTGCCGCTGGTCGGCTTCGCCTACGCGGTGCGGCGGATCCCGCTGGCCACGGTCGGGGTGCTGCAGTACATCGCGCCGACCCTGCAGTTCCTGATCGGCGTGTTCGTGTTCGCGGAGCCGTTCGACCGCACCCGCCTGCTCGGCTTCGCCTCCATCTGGCTGGCGCTGCTGGTGTTCGTGGCCGATGGCATCCGCCACGGCCGCCGCCAGCGCGCGCAGGCGCTGGCCGAGCTGGCCTGAGCGCCAAGCCCGGTTCAGGCCGCGCGCAGCGCCTCGGTCACCGGCAACCGCGCCGCGCGCAGCGCCGGCAGCAGGCCGCCGACCAGGCCGATCCCCAGCGCCCACTTCAGCCCGGTCCAGGCTAGCGCCGGGCTGACCTTGAACTGGAACACCACCTGGCTGAAGTTCTGGCCCAGCGTGCTCACCGTGTAGCCGTTGAACACTACCCAGGCGATGGCCGCGCCCAGCAGCCCGCCCAGCAGCGCCAGCAGCATGGTCTCCAGCATCACCGCGGTCACCACCGGCAGGCCGCGGAAGCCGAGCGCGCGCAGGGTGGCGATCTCGCGCGCGCGCCCGGCCACTGCCGCGTACATGCTGTTGAGTGCGCCGAACACCGCGCCGATCGCCATGATCGCGCCGATCACGGTGCCGAGGATGCGGATCAGCTTGGTCAGCGCCTGCGATTGCCGTCCGTAGTAGTCGCGGGTGGTCAGCACGTCGAGCTTCAGCCGCGGGTCGGCCGCCAGTGCCGCCTTCAGCTGCTTGAAGCCGGACTTGCCGTCCAGCTTCACTGTCACCGACTGGAACGCGCTGCGCTGGTAGGCGGGGCCGAGCACGTCGGCATCCGTCCACAGTTCGGAATCGTGCGAATCCCTGGCCTCGAACACGCCGACCACCGTCCACTGCTGGTTCGCCAGCTTCAGCGGCTGGCCCACCTTGAGCCCGCGGAACTGGCGCTGCGCGCCGCGCCCGACCACGATTTCGCGCAGGCCCGGGGTGAACCGGCGGCCTTCGACGATCCGCAGCTGCGGGCGTATCGCCCAGCCGGCCGGGCCGACCCCGCGGAACTGCACGTTGGCGTCGGTGCCGTCGGCCATGCTCGGCAGGTTCACCACCTGCGACAGCTCCGGCGAGGCCAGCGCCTGGCCGTCGGCGCCGCGCGCGATGCCCGGCAGCGCGGCGATCAGCGGCACCTGGTCGCGGGTGATCACCGAATTGGTCTCGGCCTGCGAACCGCCGCGCAGGATGATCGCGGTGGCCGCATCGCCGGTGCGGTCGAGGGTGGCCTTGAAGCCTTCGGCCATCGCCAGCATCGCCACCAGCACGCCGACCACGCCGGCGATGCCCACCACCACCACGCTGGAGGCACCCCAGCGCTGCGGCAGTCCGGCGATCCCGATCCTGGCCGCCTCGCGCGCCAGCCGGCCGCTGCGGGTCAGCGCCAGCCACAGCGCGATCGCCAGCGCCAGCGCCAGCACGCCCTGCCACGGCAGCGCGATCCAGAGGGCCAGCAGCAGCGCCAGCAGCAGGACGGTGAGCAGGCCGGAAAAGAAACGCTTCATGGGAGTCCTCTCAGCGCCCGGCGAGGGCATCGACGATGTTCAGGCGCATGCCGCGCAGCGCGGGCAGCAGGCCGACCACCAGCCCGATCGCCACCATCAGCGCGATCCCGCTGGCCCAGGTCTGCGCCAGCAGGCCGGGCAGCTGCACCATGCCGCCGCTGGCGGCGGAGACCATCGGCACGATCGCGGCCGCCAGCAGCATCCCGAGGGTGCCGCCCAGCACCACCAGCAGCACCGATTCGGCCAGCACCAGCCACAGCACGCTGCGGTTGGAAAAGCCGATGGTCTTGAGCACCGCGAGCTCGGGGATGCGCTCGCGCACCGCCTGCGCCATGGTGTTGCCGGTCAGCAGTAGCAGGGTGAAGAACACCGCGCCCATGATCGCCGACACGATCAGCCCGATGTCCGCGAACTGCTTGGCGAAGCTCTGGTTGAACGCGGCCTCGCTCTGGGTCTTGGTCTCGTGGTCGGAATTGGCCGAGAGCGCGTCGATGGCCTTGGCCACGCGCGCGGCGGCGCCGGCGCCGGTCGGCTCCACCACCCACCAGCCGACCCGGCCCTTCACGTAGTCGTTGGCCTCGTCGAAGTACTTCCAGTGGAAGAACAGCACGCGCTCCTGCGCCTTCTGCTTCGGGTCCGCGACCTTGTAGATGCCGCGCAGGGTGAACTGCCAGTCGTTGCTGCCGCGGGTGGGGAAGATGGTGGCTTGCAGCGGGATGGTGTCGCCGATCTTCCAGCCGAACTGCCTGGCCAGCGACTCGCCCACGATCGCGCCGCGCTGGTCGGCCAGCCAGGCCTCCTTCTGCGCCTTCGGCAGCTGAAATTCGGGATACAGGTCGAGGTACTCCGGGCTCACGCTGAAGTTGGCGAAGAAGTTCTTCGGGTCGCGGTAGATGCCGCCGAACCAGGCCGCGTAGGCCGCCTTCTTCACCCCCGGTACCGCGCGCAGCTGCGAATCCAGGCTGTAGGGCAGCATCTGGGTGATCGACAGCCGCGACATGGTGATCATGCGGTTGGCGCCGGCCACGCTGCCGCCGGCGTTGAACGCCACCCGCACCGAATCGAGCAGGCCGAACAGCAAAAACGCGGCCAGCACCGAGAGCAGGGTGAGCAGGGTGCGGGTCTTGCTGCGCATCAGCGCGGCCCAGACCAGATGCAGGTACTTCATGGGAAGCCTCCAGCTGTTCCTTCTCCCTCCGGGAGAAGGTGGCGCGGAGCGCCGGATATGGGTTCGCTGCGGGAGCGAAGGTTCGCGAACCTCCGAACCCTCACCCCAACTCCTCTTCCGAGGGGAGAGGGGCGTATGCCGTTTGCTCGACCAGAGTGCCCTTGTCGAGGTGCAGGGTGTGGGTGGCGTATTCCGCGGCCTTCGGGTCGTGGGTGACCATCACGATGGTCTTGCCGTGCTCGCGGTTGAGCTGCTGCAGCAGGCCCAGCACCTCCTCGGCGGAGGCGCGGTCGAGGTCGCCGGTGGGCTCGTCGCAGATCAGCAGGGTGGGGTCGGAGACGATCGCGCGCGCGATCGCCACCCGCTGCTGCTGGCCACCGGAGAGCTCGTTCGGGCGGTGGCGGCCGCGATCGGGCAGGCCGACCAGCTGCAGCGCGATCTCGGCGTTGCGGCGGCGCTGCGCGGCCGAGAGCGGGGTCAGCAGCAGCGGCAGCTCCACGTTCTTCTGCGCGGTGAGGGTCGGCATCAGGTTGTAGAACTGGAACACGAAGCCGACGTTCTGGCTGCGCCAGTGCGCGAGCTGGCCCGAGCTCAGGCGGTCGATGCGCGCACCGGCGATCTCGATCTCGCCCGAGGTGGGCGTGTCCAGGCCGCCGATCAGGTTCAGCAGGGTGGTCTTGCCCGAGCCCGAGGGGCCCATCAGCGCGACGAAGTCGCCCTCGGCGATGTCGAGGTCGATCCCGCGCAGCACGTCCACGGTTTCGGGGCCGCGCCGGTAGGTCTTGTGCAGGTCGCGGATGCGGACGAGGGCGGTCATGGCGTGGATCTCCGGGGACGGGGGCGCGCCGGTCGCGGCGCGCGGGGAAGCAGTCGTCATTCGTCGTTCGCGTCGGCCGGCGCATCCTCACGCGCCGCCGCCACCCGGGCGCCGTCGGCCAGCGTCGGCGGCGGGTCGAGCACCACCTGTTCGCCGCCGGCCAGCCCCGAGAGTACCTCGCGGTCGTCGCCGAGGGTGCGGCCGAGGGTGAGCGCGCGCTGCACGGCCTTGCCGTCCTGCACC
>JBKBXH010000063.1:0-6634 GCA_046313655.1 Thermomonas sp.
GCAGCACCACGTCCACCGTGGTGTCGGCGCGCACGGTCACCACGTCCGGGTTCATCAGGCGCCCGGCGGTGTCCTCCTCGTAGGACAGCACCTGCTCCAGGCGCTCGCGGTTCTCGCGGTCCATCGACTTCAGGACTTCCTCGATCACCGTGTCCGGCAGGTCTTCCACCAGGTCGGCGAGGTCGTCGATGTCGAGGTCGGAGGCCGCGGCCACCAGCTCGTCCTCGTCCATGTCGGCGATCAGCGACTCGCGCACTTCCTCGCCGACGTGCACCAGCACCTCGCCGTCGTCCTCCGGGTCTACCAGCCCCCACACCACCGAGCGCTTGCCCGGCGGTAGCGATTCCAGCAGGTTGCCGATCTCCGCCGGCGACAGCGTGTTGACCAGCCGCCGCACCGGCCCGAGGCGGCCGCTGTCCAGCGCGTCGCTGAGCAGGCGCAACTGGCGCGCGGTCTTGTCGTGGCGGACGGCTTCGGCCATGCGGGGTTCCGGGCGGAGGGGAAGGCCGGTCGCGCGGCGGTGGGCGCGGGGCCGGGTCAGGCGGGCACGTGCGGTGGATTATCGCCCGTGGCCCCCGGATTGCCCACCCTGCGCCCGCGCCTTGCGCATGCAGCGCGGAGGCACGACCACCGCGCGCCCCGCGTGCAGGCGGCCGCGGCTAGAATGTGCCGATGAGCAGCAATGATTACCAGTTCGTCATCGAAGTGGACGCCCGCTTCCTGGACGACCAGTCGGTCCCGGAGGAAGGGCGCTACGTGTTCGCCTACACCATCCACATCCGCAACCAGGGCAAGGTGCCGGCGCGGTTGCTGGGGCGCCACTGGCTGATTACCGACGGCAACGGCAAGGTGCGCGAGGTGACGGGCGAGGGCGTGGTGGGCGAGCAGCCGTGGCTGCGCCCGGGCGAGGGCTTCGAGTACACCTCCGGCGCGGTGCTGGAGACCGACATCGGCACCATGCGCGGCAGCTACGACATGCTGGCGGACGACGGCACCCGCTTCGCGGCGCCGATCCCGGCGTTCACGCTGTCCGTCCCGCGCACCCTGCACTGAGGCCGCACGCATGGCCGTCTGGGCAATCGGCGACCTCCAGGGTTGCTACGACGTCACCCAGCGCCTGCTGGAGAAGCTGCGTTTCGACCCGGTGGTGGACCGCCTGTGGTTCTGCGGCGACCTGGTGAACCGCGGCGGGCAGTCGGTGGAAACCCTGCGCCTGGTGCATTCGCTGCGCGACCACTGCGAGGTGGTGCTGGGCAACCACGACCTGTCGCTGCTGGCGGTATCCGAGCGCACCCCAGAGGAACAGCGCCGGGTCAACCCCGACCTGCAGGGCGTGCTGTCCGCGCCGGATGCCCCGGAGCTGCTGGCCTGGCTGCGCGGGCGCGAGCTGTGCCACGTGGACCGCGGCCTGGGCTGGATGATGGTGCATGCCGGGCTGGCCCCGAAGTGGACCACCCAGATGGCCGAGAAGCACGCGCGCGAGGTGGAGGCGCGCCTGCGCGGCGAGCACTACCCGCGGCTGCTGCGCAACATGTACGGCGATGGCCCGGACTGGGGCCCGCACCTGAAGGGCACCGACCGCGACCGCGCGATCATCAACATCTTCACCCGCATGCGCTATTGCAGCCCGCGCGGGCGGATCGCGTTCGACCAGAAGGGCCCGCCGGGCAGCCAGCTGCCGGGCCTGTATCCGTGGTTCTGCGTGCCGGGGCACGCCGCGCGCGATCTCAAGATCGTGTGTGGGCACTGGAGCACGCTGGGGCTGTTCATCGGCAACGGCGTGCACGCGATCGACACCGGCGCGGTCTGGAGCGGCAAGCTCACCGCGCTGCAGCTGGATATCGACGAGCTGCGGGTGGTGCAGGTGCCCGGCCGCGACGTGCCGGCGCCGGCGCCGAAGCAGCGCCCGGCCAAGCCGCGCCCGCGCTGAGTCGGGCGCACGGCCGGCAGGGCGTTCAGCCCACCCGGCGGATGCGCGCGCCCAGTGCCGACAGCTTGGCTTCGATGTTCTCGTAGCCGCGGTCGAGGTGGTAGATACGGTCGATGGTGGTCTCGCCGTCGGCCACCAGCCCGGCCAGGACCAGGCAGGCCGAGGCGCGCAGGTCGGTGGCCATCACCGGCGCGCCGCTGAGCCGGGCCACCCCGCGCACCACCGCGGTATGCCCGTCCACCCGGATGTCCGCGCCCAGGCGCAGCAGCTCGTTGACGTGCATGAAGCGGTTTTCGAAGATCGTTTCGTTGACCACGCCCACGCCGTCGGCCACGCAGTCCAGCGCCATGAACTGCGCCTGCATGTCGGTGGGGAACGCCGGGTGCGGCGCAGTGGTGATGTCCACCGCGCGCGGGCGCTGGCCGTGCATGTCGAGGTGGATGCGGTCGGCCTCGCAGGCGATCTCCGCGCCGGCCTGGCGCAGCTTGCCGAGCACGGCGTCCAGCGTGTCCGGGCGCGCGTGGGTGGCAGTGATGCGGCCGCCAGTCATGGCGGCGGCGGCCAGGAAGGTGCCGGTCTCGATGCGGTCAGCGATCACCGCGTGCTCGCCGCCGTGCAGGCGCTCCACGCCCTCGACCTCGATCCGCGGCGTGCCGTGCCCGCGGATGCGCGCGCCCATCGCGTTCAGGCATTCGGCCAGGTCCACGATCTCCGGCTCCATCGCCGCGTTTTCCAGCACCGTGGTGCCCTCGGCCAGCGCGGCGGCCATCAGCACGTTCTCGGTGGCGCCCACGCTGACCAGCTCGAACACGTGGCGTGCGCCCTTGAGACGGCCGGCGCTGCGCGCCTTGATGAAGCCGTGCTCCACCACGATCTCGGCGCCCAGCGCCTGCAGGCCGTTGATGTGCAGGTCCACCGGGCGCGAACCGATCGCGCAGCCGCCGGGCAGGGAGACCTCGGCATCGCCGAAGCGTGCCAGCAGCGGCCCCAGCACCAGCACCGAGGCGCGCATGGTCTTGACCAGCTCGTACGGTGCCACGTGGCTGTTGACGCTGCGCGGATCGACCGTCATCGCGTCGCTCTCGTGAACGACGCCCGCGCCCAGCCCGGCCAGCAGCTTGGCGATGGTCAGCACGTCGTGCAGGCGCGGCACGTTGGTGATCCGCACCGGGGCATCGGCCAGCAGGGTGGCGCACAGGATGGGCAGCACCGCGTTCTTGGCGCCGGAGATGCGGACTTCGCCCGCCAGGCGGGGGCCGCCTTCGACCACGATCTTCTGCATCAGGCGGCCGCCTCGTCGGGAGTCAGGGTCTTCAGCTGCAGGGCATGGATCTCCCCGCCCATGCGCTCGCCCAGGGTCGCATACACCATCCGGTGGCGGGCCAGCGGCAGCTTGCCCGCGAACGCGGCGCAGACCACGGTGGCTTCGAAGTGCACGCCGTCATCGCCGCGGACCTCGGCGCGGGCGCCGGGCAGGCCGGTTTCGATCAATTGGCGGATGAGTTCGGCGTTCATGTGGGGGGCAGGGGCAACTCGCGTAAACTGAACGGCCCAGTTTAGCGGAATCGCGCCGAGTTCCCCGCCATGACCGATCGCCCGAACAGCTTCCAGTTCGCCGCCAGCGGCCGGCGCGTGCTGGCCATCGAGGCCGAGGCGCTGGGCGCGGTCGCCGCCCGCATCGGCAGCGAATTCGAGGCCGCCTGCCAGGCCATGCTGGCCTGCCGCGGGCGGGTGGTGTGCACCGGGATGGGCAAGTCCGGGCACGTGGCGCGCAAGATCGCGGCGACCCTGGCCTCCACCGGCACCCCGGCGTTCTTCATGCACCCGGGCGAGGCCGCGCACGGCGACCTCGGCATGGTGACCGATGCCGACGTGCTGCTGGCGCTGTCGTACTCGGGCGAGAGCGACGAGATTCTGCTGCTGCTGCCGGCCCTGCGCCGGCAGGGCAACCCCATCATCGCGATGACCGGCCGCGCCGGCTCCAGCCTGGCGCGCGAGGCCGACATCCACCTCGACGTGGGCGTGCCGGTCGAGGCCTGCCCGCTGCAGCTGGCGCCGACCTCCAGCACCACCGCCGCGCTGGCGCTGGGCGATGCGCTGGCGGTGGCGCTGCTGGAGGCGCGCGGCTTCACCGCCGACGACTTCGCGCGCTCGCACCCGGCCGGCGCGCTGGGCCGCCGCCTGCTGCTGCACATCGCCGACGTGATGCACGTGGGCGACGCGGTACCGCGGGTACCGCCGGAGGCCAGCCTGAGCGAGGCGGTGCTGGAGATGGGCCGCAAGCGGCTGGGCATGACCGCGGTGGTGGATGCCGACGACCGCCTGCTGGGCCTGTACACCGACGGCGACCTGCGGCGCAGCCTGAACGACCCCGGCATCGACCTGCGCGCCACCCGCATCGACGCGGTGATGACGCGCACGCCGCGCACCATCGGCCCCGAGGCGCTGGCGACCGAGGCGGCCAAGTTGATGGAAACCCACAAGATCCAGGGGCTGCTGGTCACCGACGGCGACGGCCGCCTGGTCGGCGCGCTGAATATCCACGACCTGCTGCGCGCGAGGGTGGTCTGATGCGCCATCCGGAACGGATCGAATACCCGGAGGAGCTGCTGGCGCGGGCGGCGCGGATCCGCCTGGTCGGCTTCGACGTGGACGGCACCCTGACCGACGGCGGCCTGCACTACGACGCCCACGGCGGCGAGAGCAAGCGCTTCCACGTGCAGGACGGCCTCGGCCTGGTCCTGCTGCGGCGCGCCGGGATCGCCACCGCGCTGGTCAGCGCGCGCCGCAGCGAGGCCACCCTGGCACGCGGGCGCGAGCTGGGCATCGACCACCTGCACCTGGGCGAGAAGGACAAGCTGGGCTGCCTGCGGCGGATCGCCGCGGAGCGCGGCCTCGGCCTGGACGAGGTGGCGTTCATGGGCGACGACCTGCCCGACCTGTCGGTGCTGCGCGCGGTCGGGCTGGCCATCGCCCCGGCCAACGTGCACCCGTGGCTGCGCGCGGACGTGCACTGGACCACGGCGCTGGCCGGCGGCGAGGGCGCGGTGCGCCAGGCCTGCGACCTGCTGCTGCACGCGCAGGGCCGGGTCGAGGCGCTGCTGGCGCCGGAGCCCGCGCCGTGAGGCTGCGCCGGGTGCTGACGCTGGTGCTGCTGGCGGCCGCCATCGCCAGCGGCTGGTCGATCTGGATGCGCGCGCATCCGGGCGATGGCGGCGTGCTGCTGGCGCGCCCGGACTACGTGCTGCGCGATTTCGAGGTGGTCTCGCTGGACAAGCAGGGCAAGGAGGCGTTCACCCTGCTCGGCCCGGAGCTGCAGCGCAATCCCGCCGACCGCACCCTCGCGCTGGCCACCCCGCGCTTCCTGGTGCCCGACCGCGAGGGGCGCTACTGGGACGTGCGCGCCCAGCGCGGGCTGGTGCCGGCCGACGGCAGCCGGATCGAGCTGCACGACGACGTGCTGGCGACCAGCCCGCCGCAGGCACCGCCGCCGACCCGGATCGAAACCGACCACCTGGCGCTGGACCTGAACCGCAATCTGGCCAGCACCAGCGCCGACGTCACCATCACCCGCCCCGGTCTTACAATGCAAGGCAAGGGGCTGGAGGCGGATTTCGACCACCAGCAGGTCTCCCTTCTTTCCCAGGTTCGCACCCGCTATGTCCCGCAGCACTGACTTCCTGGCCGGCCTGCTGGCCGCGGCCCTGACCGTCGCCTGCGGCGCGGCGGCGGCGCGCACGTCCGACCGCAACCAGCCGATGGACATCGAGTCCGCGCGCAGCACCTGCGGCACCGGCAACAACGCCAGCTGCACCCTCACCGGCAACGTCACCCTGGTGCAGGGCACGCTGCGGGTGAAGGCGGAGAAGGCGGTGATCCAGCAGGCCGGCGGCAACCCCAGCCGCGCCCTGCTCAGCGGCGGGGTCAACCTGCAGCAGGAGATGGACGACGGCGACCGCATCGACGCCACCTCCGACAACATCGACTACGACATGCGCAACGAAGTCATGGTGTTCACCGGCAACGTGGTGATCCGCCAGCAGCGCGGCACCCTCAATGGCCAGCGCGTGGTCTACAACCTCAAGACCGGGCAGGTGGAGAGCGGCGGCGACGGCGGCCGGGTCAAGATGCGCATCCTGCCCAAGGACGCGCCGGCGGACGCCGGCAAGGGCATGCCCTGATGTTGGTCGCCGAGGGACTGCGCAAGCGCTACCGGTCGCGCGAGGTGGTGCGCGACTTCGGGCTGACCCTGGACGCCGGCGAGGTGGTCGGCCTGCTGGGCCCGAACGGCGCCGGCAAGACCACCTGCTTCTACATGATCGTGGGCCTGGTCTCGGCCGATGCCGGGCGGATCGTGCTGGACGGCACCGACATCACCGGCGAGCCGATGTACCGGCGCGCGCGCCTGGGCCTGGGCTACCTGCCGCAGGAGCCCTCGATCTTCCGCAAGCTGAGCGTGGCCGACAACCTGCGGCTGGTGCTGGAGCTGCGGCCCGACCTCGACGAGGACGGCCGCGAGCACGAGCTGGATGCGCTGATGGACGAGCTGCAGATCGGCCACGTGGCCGAGCAGCAGGGCGCCAGCCTGTCCGGCGGCGAGCGGCGGCGGGTGGAGATCGCGCGCGCGCTGGCCGGCAAGCCGCGCATGATCCTGCTGGACGAGCCCTTCGCCGGGGTCGATCCGATCTCGGTCAACGAGATCCA
>JBKBXH010000064.1:0-1298 GCA_046313655.1 Thermomonas sp.
CAGGGCGGCCAACAGCGGGACTGAGGCGGCCGTCGCCATGCAAGACGAAACGCCCCGGCCATGGCCGGGGCGTTCGCGAGGGGAGACCGGATTGCGTGGCCGCGCCCGGGAGGCGGCGCGGGGTGATGGTCAGAACAACTCCACGCTGCCAGCGTTCATGTTCTCCTGCAGCACCGGCTTGTGCGGCGGACGCTCCCATTCGCCGCGCATCTGGTTGATGCGGTTGCCGATCCGCGCCAGCGCCTTCTGCATTTCCGCGTCCTGGAAGCCGTGGCTGTTCTGCAGCAGGTCGTGCAGGGTGATGGCCTCGCCGTTGATCTGCGCCAGTCGTTGCAGGTGCAGGTCGGCCGCGCCCAGGGCCTGGGTCGCGATGTCCTCGAACTGCAGCGAGCGCACCGCCTCGGCCACCGAGGCGTCGATCGCGCGGCCGCAGTCGGCGATGTCGCGGATGCTGTTGCCCAGGCTGCGGTGGATGCCGTCCACCCGCTCCAGCATGGCCGCCGATTCCGAGCGCGCGGCGCGCACCCGGTCGAGGTCGCGCGAGGCGGTCTGGGAGACGGTGTCGCGCACCTTGGCGATCGCATCCTTGGAGCTGTGCGCCAGCTTGCGGATCTGCTCGTTGAACGCGGTGCTGCGCTCGGACAGGTTGCGCACTTCGTCGGCCACCACCGCGAAGCCGCGCCCGGCCTCGCCAGCGCGGGCGGCTTCGATGGCCGCGTTCAGCGCCAGCAGGTTGGTCTGGTCGGCGATCGACTTCACGTCCTCCAGCAGCGAGAAGATGCCGTCGAGGTGGCCGGCCATGGCATCGATGTGGGACACGGTGACGCCGCTCTGGCCGCTGGCTTCCTCCAGCGCCTGCACCAGCTGCTCCACCTGCTGCGCCGCCTGCTGCGCGAAGCGGGTGATGTCGATCGAGCCGCTGTCATCGCCGGTGCGCTCCACCAGGCGCGCCACCACGCTGCTCTGCTCGCGCGATTTGCGGTTGACCGCCTCGAAGCTGCCGCCGAGCTTGGCCACCGAATCGCGGATCAGGGTGCGGGTGCGTTCGATCTCGGAGTGCGAGCCGTTGATCTCGTTGCTGACGAAGCCGCGCAACTCCTCGAGCAGGCGGGCATGGTCGCGCAGCATCCGCGATTCGGCCTTGCTGGGCAGGCTGCGCCAGATCACCACGCCCCAGGCCAGCGCGGAGGTCACCACCAGCGCCATTCGCAGCGGCAGCGGCCAGGACAGGCCTTCGGCCACCAGGAGCAGCACCATCAGCAGCAGGGGGGCGGCGATCCGGAGCAGGGCACGGGGTT
>JBKBXH010000064.1:1308-6523 GCA_046313655.1 Thermomonas sp.
GGTTCCATCGTCGATCTCGTCTGGGTCTCGGTAGGGATAACGGCCGCGGCCGGCCGGGTCTTTAATGCGATCGCAAGGCCGGGGCCGGGTCAGCCCGGGCCCTGGGTGGTGCTGGCCAGCAGGGCATTGGTGATCTGGTCCAGCGGCAATACCTGCTGCGCGGCGCCCAGGGTGTAGGCGGCGCCGGGCATGCCCCACACCACGCTGCTGGCCTCGTCCTGCACGATGGTGGTGGCGCCCGCCTTGCGCAGGGCCAGCAGCCCGCGCGCGCCGTCGTCGCCCATCCCGGTGAGCAGGGCCGCGCTGGCGTTGGCACCGGCGGCGCTGGCCACCGATTCGAACATCGCGTCCACGCTGGGGCGGTGGCGGCGGATGGGGTCGTCGTCGCCCAGCCGGCAGCGCCAGCGCGCGCCGCTGCGCTGCACCCGCAGGTGCAACCCGCCCGGGGCCACGTAGGCGTGGCCGGCCAGCAGCGGCATGTCGTCCTCGGCGTGCACCACGGTCATCTTGCTGTGGCGGTCCAGGCGTTCCGCGAACGGCTTGCTGAACGCGGCCGGGATGTGCTGGGTGATGACGATCGCCGGGGCGTCGGCGGGCATGGTCTCCAGCAACATGCGGATCGCCTCGGTGCCGCCGGTGGAGGCGCCGATCGCGATCAGGCGGTCGGTGGTGCGGTACTTGATCGCGCTGGGCTGCGCCGGCCCGCCGGCGGGCTGCAGCCGCGCCACCCGCGCGCGCGCGGCCTGCTTGATCTTCTCGCGCAGGTCCTGGCCGTAGCCGGTCAGGCCGCGCTGGATGTCGAGCTTGGGCTTGGTGACGAAATCCACCGCGCCCAGCGCCAGCGCATCCAGGGTCACCTGCGCGCCGGCCTCGGTCAGCGAGGACACCATCACCACCGGCATCGGGCGCAGCCGCATCAGGTTCTGCAGGAAGGTCAGCCCGTCCATGCGCGGCATCTCGACGTCGAGGGTGAGCACGTCGGGATTGAGCTGCTTGATCTTGTCGCGCGCGATCAACGGGTCGGCGGCGGTGCCCACCACCTCGATCATGGGGTCTTCGGACAGGATGTCGCTGAGCACCTGGCGCACCAGCGCCGAGTCGTCGATGATCAGCACGCGCACCCGGCCGGGGCGCTGGGGGGACTGGCTGGCCATCAGAACAACTCCACGGAGCCGGCCACGGGGGTCTGCGCCAGCCGGCTGCGGTAGTCGCGCTCGATCCGCGCGATCTCGCCGGCCGCCGGCAGGCGCTTGACCAGCGTGCGTCCGGTACGCACGAAAAACACCACCTTGCGCGGCTGCACGCCGCCCAGGTCCTGGGCCTGGACCGGGATGCCCTCGGCCTTCAGGTAGCTGATCACGAAGTTGGCGTTGCGGGTGCCGATCGGGTCGATGGTCATGCCCGGCAGCACGTTGCCGCCGCCGAACACCTTGGCCTGCAGGCGCGCGCGCGCGGCGCCCTGCTTGAGCATGCCGTTGATCAGCAGCTCCATCGCGTGCGCACCGTAGCGGGCACTGCCGTCGCCGGGGGCGGCATCCGGCAGCATGAAATGGTTCATCCCGCCGACCTTCGCCAGCGGGTCGTACATGCAGGCGGCCACGCAGGAGCCGAGCACGGTGGCCAGCGCCACTTCCTCCGAGGACACCCGCCAGTCGGCCGGCAGCAGCTTGATGACGTCGGTGTCCAGCGCCGGGTCGTAATAGCTGCCCGCCGGCATCCGGCGGGTGGCGGCGCCATGCTGCGCGGGGGCGTTCATCGCGCCTCCCGGGTCGCCCGGTAGATGGTGCGCCCGCACGGCTGCACCAGATCCAGCGCGTGCGCGAAGCTCTCCGAATGCCCGGCGTAGAAGCGCCCGCCCGGCGCCAGCAGCGGCACCACCTTGCGCAGCACCTCGTACTGGGTGGGCTTGTCGAAATAGATCATCACGTTGCGGCAGAACACCGCGAGGAACTGCTGGTGCAGCCCGTAGTCCGGCGCCAGCAGGTTGAGCTGGCGGAACTCCACCAGCTGGCGCAGGAAGGGCTTGACCCGGGCCAGGCCCTCGTGCGGGCCGGTGCCGCGCAGGAAGAAGCGGCGCTTGCGCTCGGCCGACAGGTCGGTGATGCGTTCGATCCCGTACTCGCCGCGCGCGGCGGTGGCCAGCGCGTTGGTGTCGATGTCGGTGGCCAGGATCCGCACCGGCGGGGTGTCGCTGGCGAAGGCCTCGCAGGCGGTGATCGCCAGCGACCACGGCTCCTCGCCGGTGGAGGCGGCGCAGCACCAGATGTCCACCACCGCGCCGCGCGGCACCGCGCGCAGCTGGTCGCGCAGGGCGTCGAAGTGGTGCGCCTCGCGGAAGAACGCGGTGAGGTTGGTGGTGAGGGCGTTGATGAAGGCCTGTTCCTCGGTGGCCGGCTCGGCCTCGACGAAGTCCAGGTAATCGCAGAAGCGCGCGAACCCGTGCGTGCGCAGCCGCCGCGACAGTCGGCTGTACACCATGTCGCGCTTGTGCTCGGCTAGGTGGATGCCGGCACGGGCGTAGATCATCTTGCACACCCGGCGGAAATCACGCTCGTTGAACTCGAACCCGATCGGCTCGCGTTCGCCGCTGGCGCGCTGCTGGCCGCGCTCAAGCATGGCCCACCCCCGGCGACTGCGCGTGCAGCCGTTCCAGCAGGGCGCTGGCGCCCAGCGCCTGCGCGTACAGGTAGCCCTGGGCCTCGTCGCAGCCCAGCTCGCGCAGCGAGTGCGCCTGCTCGGGATGCTCCACGCCTTCGGCCACTACCCGCAGCCCCAGCGCCCGCGCCAGCATCACCGTCCAGCGCACGATCGCGGCGTCCTCGCTGCTGTGCAGCATGCCGCCGACGAAGCTGCGGTCGATCTTGACCCGGTCGATCTTGAAGCGATGCAGCATCGACAGCGACGCATAGCCGGTGCCGAAATCGTCGAACGCGAGGTTGACCCCGCGCTCGCGCAGGGTGGCCAGGGTCGCCGCGGCCTCGCTGTCGTGGGTGAAGGCGATGGTTTCGGTGATCTCCAGCTCCAGCCGCTGCGCCGGCAGCCCGGAGTCGGCCAGCGCCTGCAGCACCTGCGGCACCAGCTCCTCGCGGAGCTGCGCCGGGAACAGGTTGATGCTGACCGACAGCCCGCTGTCGGGCCAGGCCACTGCATCCTCGCAGGCACGGCGCAGCACCCAGGCGCCGACCTCGGCGCCCAGCGGGCTGCGCACCAGCAGGTCGATGAATTCGTAGGCCGGGACCAGCCCGCGCACCGGGTGGCGCCAGCGCAGCAGCGCCTCCGCGCCGCAGATGCGCCCGCTGGCCAGCTCCACCTGCGGCTGGTAGTGCAGTTCGAACTCGCCCTGCGCGAAGGCGCGGCGCAGGTCGAGGTCGAGGTCGCGCCGCGCCAGCGCGTCGGCGCGCATCGCCGGGCGGTAGCGGCACAGCTGGCGGCCACCGGCGGCCTTCGCGCGGTACAGCGCAAGGTCGGCGCAGGCCAGCAGGTCGCCGCCACCGCGCACGTCCGCGCGCAGCGCCAGCCCGGCACTCGCCTCGACGTGGATCTCGTGGCCGCGCACCCGCATCGGCTGCTGCAGGTGGTGCAGCCAGTCCGCCAGCAGGGTGCGGCCATCGCCCGCGTCGCGGCCGTCCCCGTTGCCATCGCCGGCATCCGCGCCGCGCAGGCGCGCGTCCGCGCAGGCGATCGCGAACACGTCGCCATCCACCCGCGCCAGGCACATCGCGGCATCCGCGCGCGACTGCAGGCGGTCCGCGAATGCCTGCAGCACGCGGTCGCCCAGCGCATGGCCAAGGCCATCGTTGATCCATTTGAAACGGTCGATCCCGACCAGCGCCACGCCCCAGTCCGGATTCGCCTCCAGCGCGGCCAGCAGGGCGTTGCGGTTGGGCAGCCCGGTGAGCGGGTCGAAGTGGGCCAGGCGGTCGAGTTGCGCGCGCTGGTGGGCGGCCTCGGTGATGTCGTGCAGGATCAGGGTGGTGCCGTGCGCATGCCCGTGCCGCCATGGCGAGCGGGTGGCGTCCAGCAGGCGCAGGCTGCCGTCGGGGGCGACGATGCGCAGTTGCAGGCGGTCGCCGCCGACGCCGCCCAGCCAGTCGCGCGCCGCGTCCTGGTCCGGCTGCAGGCGCAGCGGGAACAGCTGGTGGATGCGCTGGCCGGACAGGCCGGGGCCGAACAGGCGCTCGGCGGCGGGGTTGCGCCAGCGGATGCAGCCGTGGCGGTCGGCCACCACCACCGCCTCACGCGCATGCTGGCCGGCCTGGGCGACGATGGTGGAGTGGCGGTTCACCGTCTCCTGCTGCAGCAGGCTGGCGGCCAGCCGTCCCAGCTGGGCCAGCGACTGCAATTGCGCATCCGAAGGCTGCGCGCGCGGCTGGCGGTCGCAGACCGCCAGCAGGCCGATGCGGCGCCCCTGCGCATCCTGCAGGGCGATGCCGGCATGCGCGCGGATGGGGCAGCGCGGGCTGCCCGGCAGCTCCGGCAGCACCAGCAGCGGCGCGTGCTGCTCCCAGCAGCGCACGAACAGGTGATCGCGCGCCAGTGGCGTGCAGCCGGCTTCCAGCCCCTGCTGGGCGACCACGGCGTGGCGGTCGGCACTGGTCGCGACCACCGCGGCCATTGGCATGTCGAGCAGGGTCCGCGCCAGCGCGAGCAGGTCGTCGAACCGGCCGGCGGGCAGCTGGGGCGGCTCCTGGCGGCCGGCATCGATCTCGGATGGAGCGGCGATGGCGGGGGAGGTGAGGGTCATCGGCGCAGCATCGGCGGCGGGATCATGCGACAGGGACGGCAGGGGCGATGCAGCGTCGGCACCGCCCGCGGCCATCGGGGTTCAGAACTCCTGCCAGTGCTGGTCGCCGGCGGTGCTGCTGGCACTGCGCTTGATGGGCGTGGCCGCGACCGGGGCGGCGGCCACGCGGCGGGCGGCCGGTTTTGCGGCAGCCTTTTGCAGGACAGGCTTCACCGGCGCGTCCTCATCCGCATCAGGCTGCGAGGAGGCGTGCGCGGCGGGTGCCGGTCGCGTGGACTTTGCCTTGGCCGCCTGCTGGTTGGCCAACCGGAAGGCCGCCACCGCTTCCACCAGCGCGGCGGCCTGCTGGCGCATGCTCTCGGCCGAGGCGCTGGCCTCTTCCACCAGCGCGGCGTTCTGCTGGGTGCCCTCGTCCATCTGGGTGATGGCCTGGTTCACCTGCTCGATCCCGCTGCTCTGCTCCTGCGAGGC
>JBKBXH010000065.1:0-6517 GCA_046313655.1 Thermomonas sp.
GCGCGCATCGCGTCCTCGCCCAGCTGCTTGCCGGGTGGCAGGAAATGGCAGGCCAGCGGGAGGATGTCGCGCGGCCGCGCGTGCAGCGGCGGCAGGCGCAGCTCGATCCCGTTGAGGCGGTAATACAGGTCCTCGCGGAACTTGCCCTCGGCGATCAGTGCGGGCAGGTCGGCGTTGGTGGCGCTGACGATGCGCACCTTCACGCTGCGCTCGCGGTTGCTGCCCAGGCGCTCGAAGCGGCCGGTCTCCAGCACCCGCAGCAGTTTCACCTGCCCGGCCAGCGGCAGGGTGCCGATCTCGTCCAGGAACAGGGTGCCGCCGTCGGCGGCCTCGAACTTGCCCTCGCGCGGCTTGTTCGCCCCGGTATAGGCGCCGGCATCGGCGCCGAACAGCTCGGCCTCGATCAGCTCCGCCGGCAGCGCGCCGCAGTTCAGGGCCACGAACGGGCCGTCCTTGACCGCGCTGTTGTGGTGCAGCAGCTCGGCGTAGCGCTCCTTGCCGGCCCCGTTGGGGCCGGTGATGAGCACCGGCAGGTCGGCACGCGCCACTTGGCAGGCCAGGGTCAGCACCGCCTCGCTGGCGGGGTCGGCGTACACGATCCCGCGCAGGTCGAAGCTGCGCGCCAGTTGCCCGCGGCGCTGGCGTTCGCCGTGGCTGGCCGCGGCCAGCTGGCGCCGGCTCTCGCCCAGCTCCAGCAGGTTGTTGACCGTCGCCAGCAGCTTGTGGTCGTCCCACGGCTTGGCCAGGTAATCGGCGGCGCCGGCCTTGATCAGCTCCACCGCCGCCTCGAGGTGGGTCCAGGCGGTCAGCAGGATCACCGGGAGGTCGGGGTGGCGCGCGCGGATCTGGTGGAACAGCGCCACTCCTTCGTCGCCGGAGGTGGTGTCGGCGACGAAGTTCATGTCCTGGATCACCAGGTCCACCGGCGCCTGCTCCAGCAGCGCCAGCCCGGCCTCGGGCGAGGCCGCGCCGAGCGTATGGATGTCGTGCAGCGAGAACAGCACATCCAGCGCGGTGGCGATTGCGGGGTTGTCGTCGATGACCAGGATGGTGGGCATGCGGGCGATTGTAGGCGCTGGCTCAGGCCGAGCGGGTGGCGATCGCCGGGGAGATCGCCATCGCCCGCCAGGCCGGGCCCAGCACCGCCAGCTGGCCCAGCAGCCATAGGGCCAGCGCCCCCAGCGGCAGGTACTGCCAGGGCAGCCGTGGCAGCTCGTACTTGCCCATCAGCAGCTGGTTGATGGCGAAGGCCAGCAGCATGCCGAGCACGATGCCGATCGAGGCGAGCAGGAAGTTCTCGGTCTGGAAGTAGCGCAGGATCTGCCCGCGGGTGGCGCCCAGCGCGCGCCGGATGCCGATCTGCTTGGTGCGCTGCTGCACCCAGAAGCTGGCCAGGCCGACGATGCCGAGCGCGGTCACCAACAGCAGCAGCGTGCTGACCACCAGCAGCAGGCCGATCATGTCGCGGTCGGCGGCGAAGTAGTCGCGGCGGTTTTCCTCGTAGGTCTTGGCCGGCTTGATCAGGCGGTTGGGATCGACCTTCTCCAGCGTGCGCTCGATCGCCTTGGCGACCTCGGTGCGGCGCGCTGGATCGGCCACCCGCACCAGGTAGACGCCGCCGTTGGAGAAGTTCATGCGCGTCGGCATCAGCATCGAATCCTCGCGATTGCCGCCCATCCGGGTCGGGCGCACCAGGGTATCGACCACGCCGACGATGGTCAGCGGGATATCGGCCATGTACACCGTCTTGCCGACCGCATGGCCGTCCGGAAACAGCCGGCGCGCGACGGACGTGGTGACGATCAGCGAGGACTTCATGGCCGAGGTATCGCTGGCCTTGTTGATGGCGTCCACGCTCTTGAACTCGTCCGCGCGGAAGTCGCGCCCGGCCACCAGCTTAAGCCCCATTGCCTGCAGCGTGCCCTCGCTGACCATGTATTGGGAAGCGTTGAGGGTGGGCTTTTCCTGGTCGGGGCGCAGGCTGAGCGAGGAGTTCCACGAGCCGTTGCGGAACGGCACCTGGTTGACGATCACCGCGTCGGTGACGCCGGGGATGGCGCGCAGCGCGGCCAGGTCCTCCTGGGTGCGCGCATCGCCATCGGCCTGGATACCGATGCCGTTGACCTGGGCCATCAGCAGGTGGTGCTCGTCGATGCCGCTGGGCATGTTCAGCACGTCCAGCCGCTGCGCGACCAGGAACAGGGCGTTGCACAGGATTGCGCAGGTCAGCGCGATCTCCAGCACAATCAGCGCGGCGGCGGTCTTGTGGCGCGCCAGGGTGGACAGGATGGGGCGGATTTCCATCGGGATTCTCCGGGGAGTCATTGGCAGCGCCGTGGCGCCGCGGATCATTGCGACTTGAGCTGCAGGGCCGGCGGGACGCGCATCGCGCGCCACGCAGGCAGCAACCCCGCGAGCAGGCTGGCGGCGATCGCCAGCGCGAAGGTGAGCAGCAGCATGCTGCCGTCCAGGTGCGCCAGCGAGGCGTACTCGGTCGGGCGCTGGCGCACGGCCCACAGCCCCAGCAGGGCAAGCCCGAGCCCGGCCACGCCGCCGGCCAGGCCGACCACGCCGGATTCGACCATGCACTGCTTGAAGATCTCCAGGCGCGAGGCGCCCAGGGCCCGGCGCACGCCGATCTCGGCGCTGCGGCGCAGGAACTTGGCCAGCAGCAGGCCGACGGTGTTGAGCAGGCACACCAGCAGGAAGCCGAACGCCAGCCACAGCTGCAGGCGCACGTCACCCGGCACCACCTGGCGGAACTCCAGCCACTCCATCACGTTGCGCAGGCGGGTATTGGCTGGGCGCTCGAAGCGGCCGGCGCGGCGCTGCTGGTCGGAATACTGGTCGAGGTAGGCCTTGTAGGCGGGCGCATCCGCTGCCGAGCCCAGTTCCACCCAGTACTGGATCCAGCTGCAGGGCGCGGTCTCGGTGGTGGGATCGTTGACGACGGTGCGGCCGAAGCAGTTCATGTTGCCGTTGCGGTCGAGCTTGAGCTCCAGCGCGGTGGAGATTGGCAGCAGCACCTGTTCCTCCCGCGCATAGCTGCCGGTGGACAGGTCGTAGAAATGCGGGATCGGCGACCAGTGATCGATCACGCCGACAATGCGCAGGTCGTGCCCGGCCACGCGCACGTCGCGACCCACCGCGTCGGTGCGCCCGAACAGCTTTTCCGCCAGCTCGCGGGTGATGACCGCCACCCGCGCGTGCGCCTGGTCGTCCGCCGCGCTCCAGGCGCGGCCGTGCAGGAATGGCACCTCGAACATCGGGAAGAAGTCGGCCGAGGTGTAGCGCATGCCGATCAGGAACGGCTTGAGCTTGGTGCCCGCCGGCTCCAGTGCGCCGCCGCCGCCGGTCATCATCGCCTGCCGCGGCGCCCTGGCCTGGCGCAGCAGTTCCTGCGCGTCGAAGCGGGTCAGCTGGTCCTGCGGCTCGTCGCCCGGCTTGTAGCCGTCGATCGGTTCCGGGTCCAGCTGCACGTAGAACAGGCGGTCGCTCTTGCCCGGGATGGGGTCGCCGGAGAGCACGTGGAACACGGTCAGGGTGGTCATGCTGGCGCCGATGCCCAGCGCGATCGCCAGCACCATCAGCGCGGTCAGCACCTTGTTGCGCTTGAAGCTGCGCAGGGCCAGCTGGAAGTAATACCCGAACATGGCGGCCTCCTCAGGCGGCAGTGGCGTCGGCGTGCAGCGGGCGCACCACCGAGGGCGCGGCGCTGAGGTCGGTGGCCATGCCATCGACGATGTGCACGTTGCGCTGCGCGCGCGCGGCCAGCTCCGGGTCGTGGGTCACCATCACGATGGTGGTGCCCTGCTGGTTGATGTCCTCCAGCAGCTCCATCACGCTGCGCGCCATCTGCGAATCCAGGTTGCCGGTGGGTTCGTCCGCCAGCAGCAGGCGCGGGCTGCCGGCCAGGGCGCGCGCGATCGCCGCGCGCTGCTGCTGGCCGCCGGACAGCTCCGCCGGATAGTGCTTCATACGCGAGCCCAGGCCCACCATGCCCAGCGCATCCTCGATCCGCAGCTTGCGTTCGGACGCGGGCATCCCGCGGTAGCGCAGCGGCACGTCGCAGTTGTCGAACAGGTTGAGGTCGGGGATCAGGTTGAAGCCCTGGAAAATGAAGCCGATCTTCTCGTTGCGCAGGTGCGAGCGCGCGTTGTCGTCCAGTCCCTTCACGTTCACGCCGTCCAGCAGGTAATCGCCGCCGGTGAATTCCTCCAGCAGGCCGGCGATGTTGAGGAAGGTGGTCTTGCCCGAGCCCGAGGGGCCGGTGACGGCGACGAACTCGCCTTCCGCCACGTGCAGGTCGAGCGAACGCAGCGCGTGGGTTTCGACGAGTTCGGTGCAGTAGACCTTGGCGACCTGGTGCATGCTCAGCATGGGAGGAATCCTTTGGAATGGGCCGCGCGCGACGGCGGCCGTGATGGGCGGGTGTGCGGCGGGGAGGAAGGGGTCAGTGGACGCGGAACGCGGGCGCGAGCGCCTGCCGCGGCAGGTACTCGGCCGGCGGGCGCGGCCGGGCGACCGCATCGTTGCCGGCCACGCGGGCAGCGGGTGCGGCATCGAACAGCGGCATCTGGCTCAGCCGGCGCGGCACCGCGTCGGCCAGTTGCTGGGCGTTCCAGTGGAAGTGCGGGGGCAGCGGAAGGAAGGCGTTCATGGCTCAATTCCCGGAGATGCGGACGCGGTCCGCGTTGTTGAACTGGTCGCTGCCGGACACCACGATGCGGTCGCCCGGCTTCAGGCCCGACAGGATTTCCACGCTGGAGAGGCTGGCGGCGCCGGTGCGGATCGGGCGGCGCACGGCGCTGTCGCCATCGACCACGTAGGCGAAGTGGCCGCCGTCCTGTTCCAGGAACGGGCCGCGCTCCACCATCAGCACGTCGTGGCGGGTGTCCATCACGATCCGCACCGACAGCCGCTGGTTCTGGCGCAGGTCCGGCGGCTGCTGGCCGCGGGCGAAGCGCACGCGCGCGGTGACCTCGCCGTTCACCACCTCGGGCGAGACCGCGGAGATTTCGCCGGCGTAGCGGGTGTTGTTGGTCGTGATCTGCGCCGGCATGCCCAGGCCCAGGTCGCGGGCGAAGCTCTCCGGCACCTTGATCTCGACCTCGAAGCGGCTGAGATCGACCACGCTCAGCACCGGCCCGTTGGCGGTGACCTGGGTGCCCTGCGGCACCTGCACCTGGCCGACCTGGCCATCGAACGGCGCGCGCAGGGTCAGCGCCTCCACCTGGCGGCGGGCCTCTTCCACCACCGCCTGCTGGCGCTGGGCCTGCAACTGCTTGTTGCGCGCGTCCAGCCCGGCACCGGCGCTCTGCAGCTGGAAATCCTTCTGCGCCGCGGCGAGGCCGATCTCGGCCTTCTTCATGCCGTCCTGCGCGCGCGCCAGGTCGTTCTGCGGCACCGCGCCGCCGGCATAGGCGCGCTGGTAGCGCTCCAGGTCGCGCTGCGCGGCGGTGCGATCGATGGTGGCCTGGTCGAGCGCGCGCTGCGCGTTGGCGCGCGCGATCCTCGCATCCAGCACGGCGCGGCTGGCCTCTGCTTCCAGGCTGGCCAGGGTGGATTCCTCCTGCACCAGCTTGCTGCGCAATTCGGGGCTGTCGATCACCGCCAGCGGCTGGTCCTTGCGCACCTTGTCGCCGGCCACCACCTTCAGCGCCACCGTGCCTGCGGCGATGGCGTACAGGGTGGGGCTGTTGGAGGCGATCACCCGGCCTTCGGCGCTGAGGTCGCGCACCAGGTCGCCGCGGGTGACGCTGGCGATGCGCAGGCGCGAGGCGTCGTAGGAATTGGCGCCGCCCAGCCAGCCCTTGGCCACCCAGCCGGCCAGCAGCAGCACGCCGAGGCCACCGGCGGCCCAGCCCAGCCAGCGCGGCGGGCGCTTGCGGGAGGCGGTAGGCGTGGCCGGTGCGCGGTCCTGTCCGGAGGTGTCGCGGATGTGGGCGCGGGGTTGCATGCGGTGCGGGCTGTTGGGCGTGTCCATGCGAGGGGAATGGCAATTCGCGTGCCAAACACAAGTGATTGATTTGCATGGGGTGCGCGGGGTGTCCGCGGTGTCCGCGGGGCGGACACCGGTGTTCGTGCGGACACCCGGGCGGACGCAGGCTGCGCCACCGGGGGCACCCCTGCGGGCTTGGCTTAAACTGGGCGTCCCTCGAGGAACTGAGCAATCCTGATGTGCGGAATCGTCGGTGCGATCGCCAACCGTGACGTGGTGCCCCTGCTGGTGGATGGCCTGAAGCGGCTGGAATACCGCGGCTACGATTCCGCCGGCATCGCGGTGGTGGTGGGGGAGACGGTGCGCCGCGTGCGCCGCACCGGGCGCGTGTCCGAGATGGAAGCGGCGGCCGCAGCGGAAGGCCTGCAGGCCCGCCTCGGCATTGGCCACACGCGCTGGGCCACCCACGGCGGCGTCACCGAGTCCAACGCGCACCCGCACATCAGCGTCGATGTCACCGGCAACAACAACGGCCAGGACTTTTTCCAGATTTTCGTGCCGGGCCCCGGCCTCCTC